>JABJGS010000006.1 GCA_018703155.1 Francisellaceae bacterium
TAAGGGAAGGCTTTAGGTTAGACGCAGTTAGGATTGATAATGTGTGCTTTTTAGATAAGTATGCTAAAGATTGTGCACCACATATACTTTCTTTTGCGGACCCAGAGTATGCTGATATGGTAGTTGCTAATAGAGGTGATACAGACACCGGCACCAACTATAACTTTAAAAACTCCATAGAAAAGCGCATTGATGATAATGAAGTGAGATATGATAGTGAGCCTATGAAGACTAATGTTGAGGAGAAGCCAGAAGGTCTGCCCCGTTTTAAGAAACCAAGTTTGTGCCTTTAGGATGTCCGTCCAGCTGACATGCATCGAATTTTTATTATCTAAACACGCTTATTGGAAGAATACGGGTTCTGTCAAAACTCAGTCGAGACTTGCAGTGACATAACTCCATATTATACTTAAATTGTTCTGGTTTCAATAAGGAATAAGGCATGGATTGCCGATATTGTAGCTCCAATCACATCAAAACTTTTAAAAACAAAACAAATTTAGGTTATCTTCAGTATTTTTGCAAAGATTGTTGTCATCAATATAATGAACGTACAGGAACTAAATTTAATTTCATTGAGTTTCCAAATGAAGTTGTGATGTTAGCTGTATATTGTTACTACAAATTCAAGGTGGATCTTGATAATGTTGTAGAACTTATGGCGTTACGTGGTATTTATATTTCTCATCAAACAGTTCACAACTGGGTGCAAATCTTTGGTGTTGATTTAGGTATAAAGTTACGTGAACATCGAAAAGGAAAGGTTAGTAAAAAGTGGCATGTTGATGCAACGTACGTGAAAATAGTAGGTAACTGGTGTTATTTAAATCGAGCAATAGATCGCGAAGGTAATTTAGTTGATGCTTACTTAAGCGATACACGAGGTCAAAAAGCAGCAGAGAACTTTTTTAAACAAGCTCTTGTTACAACTACGTAACTCCAATCAAAATAACAACAGATAAAGAGCCTGCGTTATACCCAGCAATTAACAATGTTTTCCCGGATGCAAAGCACAGAGATAGTAAGTATAAAAATAATATCATTGAGCAAAATAATCGTGACATTAAATCCAGGTACAAAGTAATGAAAGGATTCAAATCTCCATTTTCAGCACTTATATTTTGCACAGTTTTTGAAAAGATAAGGCAACTTCATCGTGCAAAGGATGAATCAGAGCAGTGTGCAGAGGCTTAATTATGCCTAGATTTAAATAGTTTAATAATTTGTTAGCGAATGCAGCATAGACTGATAAGAAACAATAACATTTAACTTGTTATTGGTTGAGTTTTGACAGAAACAGACATAATACTATTTGTAATTTCCTTTTTGAACCACAATTAAGTAGTATCTCTACAGATACTACTTAGGGTATAAGCAAAAAATGCTGATGTGAACTTTATAGATAATCAAATTAATACACTACTTATAATTAACACTTCAACAATAACCCTTTCCTCGCTCTTGTTTGTACAAATTCAACTTCATCCTCCCCCTCATGGATTACTGAGAGTTCAAGATCACAGGACCGTTGTTGACTATTAATTTGATATTTTTGTACAAGAGGCCCATCCTCTTTTAATAAAAGAGTCTTGATTTTTTCTCCATAAACCACTTGTGATATTGTTGTATAGACAGAGCTATTCCCTTTCACTTCATGAACAAGAGACATCGGTATTGTCAAAGCTCCCGTTCCAATGCATGTTACAACCCAGTTAAAATCTGCCATTTTATGCGCCAATAAAATTTTAAGTACATTTTCTATTTCCTTAGTCCAGCCATATATTATTTTCATATCAACCTCATCTATTGCATCTTTAATATCTTTAGCTGAAACATTTACTCGCTCACTTTTCATTAACTCATTTAAAATTTCTGGTTGACCAGCACCCGCAGATACTTTTAAGGCTAAATTACCATCATTTGAAGGATTAACTTTTTGACTCTCCAAAAGTACTTTTACAACACTTAAATGACCAGCATAAACTGCTTTCACTAGCAAAGAGTTCTCGCCAACAAATAAACTTAGATCAACTCTGTCATCATTTAACAATATCCTTACTATCTCAGAATGCCCATATATCACGGCAGAGATTATAGGTTCATTATTATTAACAGTTGGATCTATACTACCCCATATTAGTTTTTTACCTGTATCTATAATTGACTTTAATGTCCATGAAGTATTTGTTGCCTGGCTAATTTTCAGCAAAAATGCAATCACCCCAGTCTCCCCTGTTTTAGCCGCTATTCTAAGTAAGCTGTTATTGTTTCCAAATAAGTTAACTCTATTATCATTAGATAATAAGTGCAGCACCTTTGGATGATTATTTTTGGCTGCAATACGAAATGGCAAATTATTTCTAGCTGCAGGATTAACACTGTGACAATTTAATAGAAGCTCAACCATCTCTATATCTCCATTAAAAGACGCTTTGCAAATAGGATAGTTGTCTCTAGCACTTGGAACTACTCTATCATCTCGTATAAGAATATTTGCCACATTTAAATGCCGACCCTTTACAGCAAGAATCAAAGCACTATTATTTGCATCCCCAGGATTCACTGTTGGATACTCTAACATCATTTCAACTATATCTTCATTTCCATTCGCGGATGCCAACCTAATAATTGAATTTCTCCCACCGGATGGCTCAACACTATCTTCATGTAGCAAACGTATTAAAATATCCTTATGGCCATAAGCTGCAGCCAATTCAGCAGCAACACATTTTCTATTTCTAACAGGAACAACACGCGGATCACGCAGCAACAAATCAACTATTTCTATATGACCTTCTTTTACAGATTCAGATAATGCATAATTATCATCTGTTGATGGTGTAATACTTGACACAGTCAATAAAAAACAGACAGCATTTGAATGCCCCAGAAATGCAGCAGCTTTAAATACTTCTTTATGTATCTCTGTATTTTTCAAGAATTCAGAAACTTTTATTTTGTCATGCCGTTGCAATGCTGAATCTAATTCTGTTGCGGCATTATTAATTTCCTCTTGATTCATATGACATCCTCTTATTATTACTTTAAAATACAAATCTCATGTATTGACCATCAGAAATTTTGAATTCACAGTGACAACACACATCCAACATCATAATTTAATTTTTATTCAACAACGTTAAGGTTTACTTAATGTACTCGCTATAACTATGTTTACAATGATGTTTCCCTAGATTCTCAAATGCATAAATCAATATGCCGACGACATTTTTGCTTATTTAAGAACTACTCTACTACTTTCCAATAGATAAACATTACTAATCTAATAGTTATCACCACCTAATAGTTATCACAAACTAATAGTTATCACAAACTAATAGTTATCACAAACTAATAGTTATCACAAACTAATAGTTATCACAAACTAATAGTTATCACAAACTAATAGTTATCACAAACTAATAGTTATCACAAA
>JABJGS010000063.1 GCA_018703155.1 Francisellaceae bacterium
TCTAAGAATCCTTTCCTTGTATGCTGTTAAGACCTGGGTGACCTGTATTCAACATAGCGGTCTGTATTCGATTGTGATCCTCACTTCGGATGTTGAGCTTAAGAGGCAGGTTGTCATTGAATGACGTGTCTTGCTTGAGGTGGGTATGCATAACTGAAGACATCACCTGATCGGGTTGAGCACCCACACCGCACTAATTCCCTAAGGAAAAAGGGTGCGGTGCGGAATCTGAAAGCCTTGAATGACTTTTCGAGTCAAATAGCTGGTTAGAAATAACTGCTTTGCATGATGGGCTTCAGTGGGGCTTTTAAGGCCCCCTTTCGCCCTCATAACTTCGAGTACTCCTTTTGTGATATAGATGGGGATGACTTTAATCATGTACCCCTAAAGCTAAAGGGAGGGCCCACATATGTCATACCTTTTTTAGCACAAGCTTTCAACGCAGTCATTTCCAGCCTGGGGATAATATATACATAGGGGCAGCATCTAATCAAAAAGGGAAACGAACAGCTTGAGGGGGTGGGGTCTGAATCACAAGGAAGTTGGCGGAGGTTTTTAGCTTTTTATGGGACAAAAGACTGTCAAAAGACTGGCAGTAGAGGGTGAATATTGAGGGTGTAGAGTACATTTGGAAAAGCAACGAAACGATTAACCGTCAGGCTTTTCTTGTTTCAGATCCTCTGAAACCCTTGCCACACAAAGAAAAAAGCCCCCAAATCGGAGGCTTTTATTGAGCGAGAAACGAGATTCGAACTCGCGACCCCAACCTTGGCAAGGTTGTGCTCTACCACTGAGCTATTCCCGCAACATGATTCGTATTGTACATTATAGAGTTGGACTGTCAAGAACTACTTTGCCCAATAATGTAGCGCCAAGATACCTTAAGATATAGGCACATCGACCATAAAGTTAAGACTGCTGAACTATACAAAAGCAAGATGCCTATCTCATTAACAAAATGATCTTTCAATGGTGGTGACGATAACAGAAGAATAATTGCTGACATCTGTGTTGCAGTTTTAACCTTACCTATATTTGATACATGGACTTTAACACTTTGCCCAATTTCTGCCATCCATTCTCGTAATGCAGAAACAATTATTTCTCTGCATACAATTACTGCGGCTGGCACAGCTAAAAATGCGGTACCATTAGCACCAACTAGTAAAACTAAAGCTACAGCAACTAATAATTTATCAGCTACCGGATCTAAAAATCTACCAAAATGCGTCTCTTGATTTAATTTTCTAGCTAGATATCCATCCAACATGTCCGTAAAAGATGCTAATGCAAATAATAATGCAGATGCGGCATATGACCACCAATATTCGCAATAAAACACAACTACAAACACTGGTATAATTGCTATCCTAAATACCGTAAGTATATTAGGTACTCGAAAAAGATCACTCTTTGTTAACACTGCATATCTCACTAAATAATCTCTTTGCTAATGTTTCATTTATTCCAGGTACCTGAGCTAACTCAAAAACTGATGCGCTCATTAGACCCTGAAGCCCTCCAAAGTATTTTAACAAATCTTGCCGCTTTTTCGGACCTATACCGGCAATATTTTCTAAAAAAGAATTAGTTTGGTAGTTAGCTCGCGCCTTCCTATGCCCAGTTATTGCAAAACGGTGGGCCTCATCCCGAACCTCTTGTAGTAGCATAAAGGCCGGGGCATCAACAGGCAAACTCTCTCTACTAATTTCATTACCTTTATATAAAATTCGCTCTTCTCCTGGTTTTCTATTTGGCCCTTTTGAAATCCCAAGCACCTGCACACAGGTAGTTGGTATCGCCAATTCAGATAAAGCTTTCTGAGCTGCATGCACCTGGCCTATACCACCATCTACAATAGCAACCTTAGGGAGAGGAACATTTATGGAAACTAGCTTATCAAAGTATTTTTTCACAGTTTCATAAATACTACAGCAATCATCCCCTGCTATTTCAGAACTAATTTTAAACCTTCTATACTCTTGTTTTAAAGCACCTTTGTAATTAAATACCACACAAGAGGATACTGCATTAGTTCCTTGCAGATGACTAATATCAAAGCAAACTATATTTTCCATGCCTTGCAATTCTAGTACTTGAGCTAAATCTTCTATCTTATTCACATAAGATTCATCCTGACTAACTTTAGCTTTTATAGCATGTTGGGCACTATTCTGCGCCATATTTTCCCAATCCTGCTCTACTCTATCAGCACTACATCTTAATTGTACTGAATTATCTAGATTATCATTTAAATGTTCAATTAGTCCTTCGGAGATATTAATTCTTTTAGGTACAATAATTAAATCTGGAATAGCACTTGTGTTTATTCCTGTTTCATTCATATATTGCTGCATCATGAAATGAGCAAATAAATCATCTGCACTTTGTTCAAGTTTAAAAGCTTCCAAATATTGCCTACTTCCAATGATCGATCCACCTCGAATAATTATCAGATAAAAACATACGTATTCCTTGGTAATACTACAACTAATAACATCACAATCTATTTGGTTATTTGAGTGAAAAACTCTTTGATGTTGATTCACTACACGTAATGATTGGATCTGATTTCTTATCCGAGCAGCCCTCTCAAAATCTTTATTATTTGCGGCAATATCCATATCAGCAACCAGTTGCTCTATAACTATTCTTACTTTTCCTTTCAAAAATAATAATGAATTTTTCACATCCTTAGAATAATTTTTTTGATCAATTTTTTTCACACAAGGAGCACTGCATCGATCAATTTGATACTGTAAACATGGCTTTTTTCTATTTTTAAAATAAGAATCTTCACATTGACGCAATTGAAATATTTTCTGCATGATTTCAATAGTTTCTCTTATGCTTCTGACACTAGGGTATGGGCCAAAATATTTGTTATCTTTTTTTCTTTGTCCTCGATGCAAAAACATTCTAGGAAATTTATCATTACTTAATGCAACATAAGGATATGATTTATCATCTCGAAAAATAATATTATAAGGTGGCTGCAATTGATTAATTAAAGAATTTTCTAATAACAAAGCTTCTGTTTCATTTGCGGTAACAGTAACCTCAATATCTTCTATACGACTTATAAGAGACTGAGTCTTATTATCATATGGCTTCTTCTGGAAATAACTGCCAACTCTTTTTTTTATATTTTTAGCCTTTCCTACGTAAAGGACTTTCCCGTCGCCACCCTTCATCAGGTAAACGCCAGGTTTTTCGTCCAATTCGCTTACATACTTACTTAAACTGTTCAGATCCCAGTTGTCTCCGTATCTAGAATACCATGCCTAATAGCAAAATGAGTTAACTCAACGTCGCTAGCAACCCCTAACTTATCAAACAACCTGTATCTGTAACTATTAACCGTTTTAGGACTCAAACAGAGTTTTTCGGATATCTGTTGTACCTTTTGTCCTTGTGTAATCATAATCATTACTTGTAATTCACGTTCGGATAATAAATCTAATGGTGCTCCATCTCCATCTGTCACTGTTTTTAAAGCTAGTTGCTGTGCAATCTCTGGCCCTATATAGCGCTTACCGGCATGAACAGAACGTATGGCATTAATCATTTGCTCTAAATCAGCTCCCTTAGTTAAATAACCAGAGGCCCCTGCTTGAAGTAATTTCGAGGGAAATGGCTCTTCGCCACAAACAGTTAGCGCAATAACCTTAAGATTAGGATCATTCCGAAGCATTTTTCGTGTTGCCTCTAACCCACCAATCCCAGGCATTCTTACATCCATAAGGATCACATGTGGCTTAAGAGTCTTGGAGAGCTGGATGGCTTCTTCGCCGTTTGATGCTTGGCCAACAACCTCAATTCCATTAATATCCCCCAGAAGACGACTGATTCCAGCCCGTACAATGTCATGGTCGTCAACTATTAACAACTTGATCAAGATTAACCCACCCTAGCAAAATGAACTGTTTTTTTAGCATAACACACTATACAGAAATGCCAAATTTTAGCTTTATAACTTGTTACGTTAAGAATATTTAGAAAGTGGCGGAGAGGCAGGGATTCGAACCCTGGGAGGGGGGTTACCCCTCAACGGTTTTCAAGACCGCCGCATTCGACCGCTCTGCCACCTCTCCAGCACAGACGAAATCCTATTAACATTCTGCCCTATTGTCAATATAATGTTTGTAAATTTAATGAATCTTGGGTATTTTGTTTCTAAACTTAGAAAGTATTGGGAGGTACAAAATGAAAATCACCCTGGGATCAATAGCAAGAATCATATCTGCAAACGATAATAGCTTCGCTGCGGCATCAGCACCATTACTCCCATATTACACTCTGCTTCAATCGCGACAATCAGTGTTAACTAACAAACCTAATAACGTGATAGCTTTTCCAAGCAAAAAATTGCTCAATAATTAGAGCTACTATAATCTTATAGATAACTCATGTTTAAATTGGCAAGGTAATGACTGGTATCTCACAAGCTATAGTCCATGATGATCTTAAACTTGCAAAAAAACTAATTGCTGAAGGGAAAGGTATAAATCAAACTGATCCATATGGTGAGAATGCTCTTATACAAGCCTGCATAATCGAAAATAACGAACTAGTCGCACTATTATTAGCATCTGGAGCAAATATAGATCGACCAGGAATAACTGGCAACACGGCACTCCACTGGGCAGTAGATACTGCTAACGTACAGATCACAGAGCTACTTCTCAGAAATGGTGCTAACCCTAATAGCTACGGCACTTCAGGCCAACCTCCATTAGTAAGTGCTAGATTAAGGCATCATCAACGCTTAGTTGAAATTTTAATAGAATATGGAGCCAGTATAGATTTCGCTAAAGACTATATAACTGCCAAACGAATTGGGCACCGTTTTGAACTTAAAGGCCATGCAAAAATTTTAAGTCCAAAAAATAAATATGTTGAAGTCAATTACGAAGGATTTATTCTTGAGTTCAGTTTAAATTTAATTCACAACGCTTTATTTCATTTCCTAGACTCAAAAGTATTACAAGATGAATATAAAGAATTAGAAGGACCACTTACAAAAATATTAAAAGCATTAAACAATGCCAAACATCTGATTCCACCAATTTTTAGGGACAAATTTGAAGCACATAAAAAACAATCTATTCCTCTAATGGGTGATGAATTATTAATTATCCCTGTTGGCTACCAAGGTCATGCTATTTGTTTTATAAAATATGGTAACTTATTTGCACGCTGTGATCGTGGTGTGAATAAATTCACAGATACTTCTATAATTTATACCATAAAAAATCCATTTACCTTTAATAGGAAATTTGTTGAAAATTTAATTTACGTCTCTCATGACGAACAATATATACATAATGACATAAAAACTATACTTTCATTATCCCCTCTAATCTCTCTACCAACAAAACAGCAAGTTAGTGGTAACTGCTCTTGGGCAAATACGGAAGCAAGCATTGTAACAACCCTATTTATGATTTTATACATCAGAAAACAAGAAGTTAATGAAATTGATAAAACTAATAACATAACCAAATATGCAATGAATTTATTTGAATCATGGATAAACTGGGATAAAAATATTGCTATTGAACAATGCATAAATAGGTTTAAAAATACAACCTCAGATGCACAAAAAGCCTCCTACGCAAACATGCTAGCAACAGTTTTATTCAATCGTCTTGATGTAACAAATCCTGATGATATAGAGCGAGCTAAAAATATCTTGAACATTCTAACTTTACCAAAATTCAAGAATATTCTAGCGAGCTATACAACATCTTATTGCACACCACAAGGAGGAAAACAAGGTGTTTCATTTACCAAACTATTACTAATGGCAAATCTAGATATAGCCACTCTTGAACTTACTAAAACCAACCTGTTAAAACAAGGCAAAAAGGAAGGAGCATTCCGTGCATTCTTAAAAGCCAGCGCGATTGGTGATCTTAAATTATTAACGACCCTTCTTAACGATTACCAAATGATAAACGTAAATGATATGGACTCTACTGGAAGTACAGCTTTAATGTATGCTGCATGGATGGGTCATATGGAAATAGTAGAACAGTTAATCGAAAATTATAAAGCCAATATAAATCTTGTAAATGATAAAGGTGGCTCAGCTCAACAATATGCCCAACTATCTGGCAATACTGATATTGCTGAATATCTTACAAAGATCGCGAACATACACTAAGTTAAATAGCTTATTATACTTTAATTGTTGCTAAGCCATCTTTAGCTTTGCTAAAATACCTACCTACATTCATCTCCATTTATAGGACACCTTCATGAAACCATATATGCTAATCACAGGAAATTTAAATGGTATAGACGAATTTGAAGATAAAATTTCTTCGGCCCTTGATGATGGTTATGATATTTGTAATAACCTTGTGGTAAAAGAAGAAAATGGCTCTACTAATGTGATCCTACTTCAAGCAATGATACTAGAAGAGTTTGAAGAAGAAGAGGAAGACGAATTAGAGTTTGAAGAAGAAAGTGAACTTGATGAGGCACAAATTTAATTGTGCAGACTCTTGAAATACAGGAATATGACCATAAATAAATGTATAATGTAAGTAAGAATTTAAACATAAAGGTAAGTGTACATGCAACAAAACATTGGTTCAGTATCTAGGTCTAGGGATACACATGGAGTACTAGCAACAAATAAAGTTCTAAAGAACACATATCTACTTCTGTCTATGACACTAATATTTAGTGCATTTACGTCTTGGGTTGCGGTTGGTATGGGAGCTCCATCAATGGGGCTATTCTCTCTCGTAGTCATATATGGGTTAATGTTTGGAATTAATGCGACTAAAAATAGTCCGCTTGGTATTGTACTAGTCTTTGCCTTCACTGGATTTTTAGGTTTTACCTCAGCACCGTTGATAAATGCTGTATTACAACTATCTAATGGTTCACAAATCGTCACGTCATCACTTGGGCTTACTGGTGCAATATTTTTATCGCTCTCAGTGTACGCTCTAACAACCAAGAAAGACTTCTCCTACATGGGTGGGTTCTTACTGTCAGCTATGGTAGTAATCGTTGTTGGTAGTTTAATTGGGTTCTTCTTTACTTCACCAATTTTACACATTGCTATCTCATCAATGATGGTATTAGTGGCATCAGGATTAATTTTATTTGATACTAGTAGGATTATAAACGGTGGTGAAACCAACTATATTATGGCAACCGTGTCATTGTATTTATCTATATATAATCTCTTCATGAGCTTATTACAGCTACTAGCTATGTTTTCAGGCAGAAATGATTAACCTACTCATTCTACAAGAAAACAATCCCAATGATTTGTTAAACAAAATCCAATCCCTAGAAGAGAGGAATATCTCTCTTCTAGGGATATTCCTCCAATTTGATGGAACAAATGTTTTATCATCAGAGCAACCACAACTACAGAATTTATTTTCCCAAAATAACTTCGTCTATGCTTGCAGTAGCTCAATAGATAAACGTAATTTACCAACCCATGCAAATGTAAAAAAATGCAGCCTAGGCTCTTTACATGAACTTTGTGAACAAGCCGAAAATATTGACGTTATTGGCAACTTGCCATGATAAAATATGCATACATTTTCCAGAGCCAATCCCTAAACTCTGACCAGCATTTAGAAGCTATCGATCATGTATGTGCGATGGCTTCTTTATTTAACGATGTAACTATTATATTTACAGGCACAAGTGTTCTAAATTTCCAAAACAATAATAAATTTTTGAAAGCATATAAGAGTTTACATTTATTTGGTATTACTAATATTGTGATGGATGCTGATGCAGCTCTAGAGCATAATATTAAGAACATTGACTGTGAAAAAATGCTTTACCTTAATAAAGAACAATACCAACAATTTATAAATTCAGCGGATGTAGTTTTTTAATGAATATAAACGATGACGACTTATTTGATACAAATGGATTTTTACTACCATCGGAAACATGGTCTAGAGAAATAGCTCAATCTGTTGCAAAAAGACACAGCATTACATTAACTAATCAACACTGGATGGTTATTCAATGCCTGCAAGGTTTTTATCAAGAATATGAAATCATTCCTACTAATCGTGCTCTAATCACCATTATAAAAAAACAAAGCAAAGAGTTTAGCAGTATAGACTTTCAAGAACTATTCTCAAGTAGCCCGATCCAAGTTGCTTGCCAAATTTCCGGTCTACCAAAACCTGAGAGATGTATTTAATGTAACCTGAAGTACTCACTATATTTTTAATTTTTTCTTAATTGTGAGCGTTGGTCAACATCTAGATCCAGCTCTGTAGCGGCTCCTCTATTTAGCATATGTGAACTATAATCTTCTGTTTCTACAACAGTGGCGCCCACACCTTCATTCCAGTATGTTACTACCTTTTGGGCACCGTAGTTTTTATCACTGTTAACAAGTACATATTCAACCAACTCATCTGCAAGAGCATCTCTCATGCTATCTAATATAACGGACTGAACATCAAAATTAAGTTTAAATCGTTTAATATATTGACAAACTCTTCTGCAATTTTATTATAACGCCCCTTTCCACATATAGGATCATTACTTGCACTTTCATCATCAATTCCAGATTCTTTATTACGAATATTTACTCTGGCAGAATTAGAAATCGCCTTTATCATTGCGTCAATACCATCTTCTCGGGTGACACCATTCTCAAATACTCCGCCATCTCTTATTGCTTTATAATATAGAGCTGCAATATTCCGTATCCCATACCCAAGAACAGATGTGAATGATAATATACTAATCAAATTTATGTCAAAAATAGCGATACGGTGATGACCAAGCAGTTATTTAAATTTCAAACACCTGTTATTTTTGAAACTAATTGATTAAAGATACAAAAAATATAACAATATAATTGTCTTTCAATATGACAATTGAGGTCAACAACTAATCAGAAAGGAAGATCTTTTAAAAAGATCTTGTTGACCAACGAACAAACGGAGACGGAGAATGAATGAATAACAGTATTCTAATTACAGGATGTAACTCTGGAATTGGCGCCGCAACGGCAAAGTTATTTTTAGAGCAAGGCTGGGAAGTTATTGCAACAGTATTACCAACAAATCCTGTTAATACTATCGCAGCAATAAAATCTGACTCTCTACACATTATAGAAATGGATATTACAATTGCAGAGCATCGGCGTCGTGTTATCGATGTGATTAATAATAAATTTGGCGGTACTCTTGACTGTCTAATAAATAATGCTGGTGTACGGAACCAGATTCCTTTTGAGTATCTCCCCCATGATCTTATTTCTAAAACTATTGATGTAAACCTTACTAGCACCTGCCTTCTAACCAGAGAATGTATCGATGCTTTAATAAAAACTCAAGGCAGGGTAGTTTGCATCTCCTCTGTTGCAGGATTTATTCCTATCCCTATGGGTAGCATCTATACCGCTTGTAAGTATGCTCTGGAAGGTTTTGTGCAATGCCTTGCTATAGAGCTTAAAGATGATAATGTTCAAATATGCTCACTCCAACCTGGAGCTCACGAAACGCCCATTAACAATGTAAAAGACTTATCACACCTTGGTAATAGTAAAAAACTTGATCGGGCTTTCAAAATGGCTACCTGTCTGTACAAATATAAAAAACCTCCAGCAGATAATGTAGCAAGAAAAATTTATAAACTTATACAAATGAAGAATATGCCTATTCAGAGCCAAATAGGTACTGATGCTAAACTACATTATTTTTTTCGTAGCATTTTACCATTCCACTTATGGATGAAATTCCATAAGCTATTTTTCAGCTTTGGCCTTCTTAGTATTCAACCATAAAGGAAATTTCACATGGAAAACAATATACTCTCCTGCATAGGAAACACTCCTCTTGTTCAATTAAAAAGTGTCGTTGGTGATAATTGTGCTCAAGTATTTGTGAAATGCGAATTTATGAATCCAACAGGGTCTATAAAAGATAGAATGGCACTCCATATTATTGAGGCTGCTGAAAAAAAAGGTCTTCTAAAACCTGGAGGGACTATTGTAGAAAATACTTCAGGAAATACCGGACTATCTCTTGCAATGGTTGCTGCAGTTAAAGGATATAAAGCTATATTCACCCTGCCAGATAAAATGAGTCAAGAAAAAATTAATATGATAAAGTCATTTGGAGCTGAAGTTGTAGTCACGCCTACTGATGTACCAGGTGATTCTCCTGACCATTATGTAAATAAAGCTAAAAAAATTGCTCAAAATACTCCTAATTCATTCTATGTTGATCAATACCACAATCAAGATAATATTGAAGCACATTATCAATCAACCGGACCTGAAATATGGGACCAAACAAATGGTGAGTTTGACTATTTTGTTGCTGGTACAGGCACTGGTGGAACAGTCTCTGGTGTCGGTAAATTTTTAAACGAAAAAAATGAAAATATTAAAGTTATTGGAGTTGATCCATATGGTAGTGTCCACTACCACTATTTCTACACCCAAAAGCTAGTCCAACCACACGTATATAAAGTGGAAGGTATTGGTGAAGATATTTTATGTAAAGCCATGGATTTTTCCGTAGTTAATGAGATGGTGCAAACCAATGACCAACAAGCTTTCAGTATGGCAAGAAGACTTGTCCGTGAAGAAGGTCTTTTTTGCGGGGGCTCATCTGGAGCAATTGTACATGCAGCAGTCGAGCTAGCTAAAACATTACCTCGTGATAAAAAAATAATAACACTCCTTACTGATTCTGGCTCAAGATATATATCAAAGTTCTTATCCGATCAATGGATGAATGATCATGGATTTTTAAATATGGAAAATAGTCTTGGTACAGTCAATGACATCTTAGTTAACAAAGATTACGTTCCAGTCATATCTATCAATGATCAGTCTTCTATCAAGGAAGCCATCGAATTAATGAAGGAATCTGATGTTTCCCAATTACCATTGGTAAACACTAAAAATAAAATTCTTGGCATTATCCATCATGATGATATTTTTGATGCTTTACGAAGTCAAAAAATACAAGAACATCATCCTGTAGATTCTATAATGCAAGAAGCCTTAGGATTAGCTTCTCTTGACACTACAATTGAGGATCTTTATAAAATATTCTATAAAGGTCGTGTCGCTATTGTTTTGGAGAACAGTAAGCCCAAAGCAATTATCACCAAATTTGATATGATTGAATATTTAATGACAAAAGAAGGTAAAGAAACATGAGTGATAAAATAAAGTTTGCAACTAAAGTCATACATGCTGGGCAAACACCTGATCCTCAAACTGGCAGCATTATGCCAGCTATTCATCCTTCTACCACTTTTGCTCAACATAGCCCAGGAGAGCCATATGGAAAATTTGAATACTCTAGAACTGACAACCCAACACGCAAAATTTTGGAACAACATCTTGCTGCCTTAGAAAATGCTAGATTTGCTTCTTGCTTTTCTTCTGGTTGTGCGGCACTTAGCACCCTATTAACTATATTTAAATCTGGAGATCATATAATTCTTGGAGATGATGTATATGGAGGTACTTTCAGAATTTTTGATAAAATATTTAAAAAATTCAACTTGGATTTTTCTGTTGTTGATGCAACTAAGATTGAAAACATTGAAAAAGAAGTCAACAGTAAAACTAAATTAATTTGGCTTGAAACACCAACTAACCCCATGCTGAAAATTTTAGATATAAAAGCAATATCAACATCAGTCAAAGCACTAGATTCATCAATATTGATAGCCATTGATAATACCTTTGCTACCCCAGCCTTACAAAATCCAATTACTCTTGGTGCAGACATAGTAGCGCATTCATGCACTAAATATCTTGGTGGGCATTCAGACGTCCTTGGTGGTGTACTTATTACTGATAATAATTCCATTCATGAATCCATACGCTTTGTACAAAATTCTATAGGTGCTGTTCCCAGCCCATTTGACTGTTACTTACTACTAAGATCCACCAAAACTTTAAGTATTAGGATGAAGGCACACTGTGAAAATGCCACCATAATTGCCAACTTCCTAGATAAACATTCTAAAATTGAAACTGTTTACTTTCCTGGTCTAAAAACCCATCCAGAACATGAAATTGCTAAGTCTCAAATGAATGATTTTGGAGGTATGATATCATTTACATTAAAGACTGACCTACCTGGCAGCAAAACCTTCCTCTCTCAATTAAAGATATTTCGTCTTGCAGAATCACTTGGTGGAGTTGAATCTCTTATAGAACATCCCGCCATTATGACACATGCAGCAATTCCTGAATCACAACGTGAACTGCTTGGTATAAAAGACAGCCTAATTCGAGCTTCGATTGGTATTGAACATTGCGATGATCTTATAGCAGATCTCACCCAAGCTCTTGGCTATATTTGAGGTACCTAAACATGGGATTAGCGTTCACCACACCAAACATTTTACCTTGTTTAAACAACAGGACCAAAGCTCAGGCTCTTAATCAAAAAGAGTTAAAACAAAAAAAGAACAATAATAGTGAAAACAATAAAAACACCAAAGTTGTAAAAACAAAACATCCTTCAAAATAATCAATTCCAGATAATGATTTTTAAAAATAATTAATGAGCATAAGGTCATGTATAAGGCTCTACAGGCTGGGAGCTTTAAAAGTTAACAACACTCTCTAATATATAAAAAAATATGCCCAGAATTTAAATTTCGGCCATGTCAACATAGTACCGATTATCACTAATTACGAACCCAATGAAAAAACATCCCGTTATTAATAACTCTTATTAATCACCCTGATTAATTACTTTTATTAATTACTTTTATTAATTACTTTTATTAATTATTTTTATTAATTATTTTTATTAATTATTTTCATTAATTACCTTCATTAACCACGCCAACCAAAATGTTAATTAATGTTCCAAAAAAAACCCATAAAACATCTGCGTTTCCACGAAAACAGTTCAGATAAAACAAATATCAGACATGTAAATTTAAACATCCACTCACATATTAATGGTTATGAATTTACACCTAAAAATATCATAAGTTTCTCATTGGTTATCATAATTAGTTTTCCTGTACATAGTCAATTTACAATGCGTATCTAATGGCTCCCATAAAACCACATCTCTTATTCATAGCGATATTTTCGATATAAACCCATACCGTATATAAAAATAATCACTTTCATTTTATCTTACAATAATGAATTTAATCTATTTATTGCTTTGTGAGTATCTCGTATTGTATCCTTACCATATGAACACTTAGGTTGTTTATCTTGTATAGTCGTTACGGAAATGACATGGCTGGTGGTAACAAAGCGAATGATGTCTTAAATAGTCCATTAGTCAAAGGCTTCTTTGACTTAAATACTATCCTTAATATTTTTCTTTATCCTTACAAACATATTTTTTCAAACATAAGAAATTTAAAAGATGGTGTTGATCCGGAAAATAGCGTCCTTAGAATATTAATGATTTTGGGAGGATTATTTTTTTGTATGCTCTTTACAGCCTTGCCCTTTGTTCCAGGGTATGCAGCTTGGGTCGCTAACATAATAGATGTTGTAACATTTGAAGTCGGCATACTAGCAACCCTTTCTGAATTTTATTTACCTCTTGCAATACCTTTAACACCTTTGGCATATAACTTGTTAGCCAGTGATGTTGCTATTACTGCTGTTGGTGCTCATTTAGCTGCTAACCCTGTTGTTTATATAGAAACTCAACTTGTTAGAGTCATAAATTATTTCCGATATGGTGATCCTGAAATATTTTTATCTCCGAAAGAAATAAAACGTCTTTTGAAAATTTATGAAAATATTGATAAAGAATGGATCATAGATAAAGTTATGACTTTAAGAGATCTTATCAGAGGTAAAGAAGATCCAGGAATGGCTGTCGATTTAAAAGCTACATTCCTTGAAGCCAGAAAGGGTAACTTACAAGCTCTTACTGATATCTTGCATCAAATATATGAACATAAAAAAGCACAAATACAATTAGGCAAGGTAGCAGAGGATGAAGCTCAAGCATTAGAAAATTTAAAAAGTATGCTTTATCCTGGTACTGGAGATACAGTTGTTCATATACCATCAGAAAGTGAAATGGCTGTTCTCCATGTAAGTAATAGCCAGGCTCCTGATTCAGAACGTAGCTCCAAATTAGGAGATGAGACTAATTCTGCTGATGAGTTTTCAGATGCCTCATCTACCACTAGTTCATCTGGGAAGAATCATGGCAATGGAGCTGCCTCTAGTATATCCCCTGGGCCTTCTTCTCCTTTGTCTGGTTCGACTTTATCCTCGCCCTCTATAGCCTTAGTGCTATCTAGAGAAGAGTCTTACGAGTCCATTTTATCAATCTCCCGATCATCTTGTTCACCGAAGGCTCCTAGAAAAGATGCTTATTTATCATCATCTGGTGATGAATCTAACATATCTTATAGATCTAATGATTCACCAACACACAAGAGCACAAAAACAGCACGTACCAGACTGTCACATTCAACATCTTATGAAGCTCGCCTTGATGCTATGGTTGACTCTATGTTTAGCTCTGATTCAGAAAAAAATCAAAGGAATCTTTTGCTGATAATGACGGTAAAAACACAACATTACCCAGAGAAGGAAAGCAACCTATATTAGACAGCAGCACGGATTCTGCCTCCTCTGCTAGACACAGAAAAACACGACAACAAAGACGAAGACCAGGATCAAGACATCATTCTAGTATTGAGTCATCAATGAGTCCAGGGAAAACAAGTATCTTACATAGTATGCGTAAAAAAAAATCGAATGCTACTAAGGAAGAATTGAAAAAAAGAGTAGAAAAATCCAGAGACGAAGCAAGTAGCTCTAGAGAGTATGTTTTATCTCAAGGAGATAGTGCTCACCATGCTCTCTTGCGGTGGAAAAGTAAGCTTGATAAAAACAGAGAAACTCAAATGGCGACCCGGCCTAGCCTTAGAAGTCATGATTTGGAAGATGGTGAAGATGCTGTATCTCCTTTGACTGTACCAACATTAGAAGAAATTGACTCTCGCCTTAAAGCCTTATCCGGTGCCCAACAGAAAGCTTCTGGAATTAAAGTTGACCAAAGAGTACTCATACCTAGAAAAAAAACAGTACGTCAATCTGGCAGCTACAGACCTACAAGTCCAAATAAAATGTATCTATAATAAATAGCACAGCGAATGAAAATCCATTATAAATGGAGAAAATTATTGCGAAAATGTAGAACTATAGATAGAACCTGACACTTCCATAGTAAAGATAATGAAAAAACATAACAACATAGACGAATACTAACTTATTTATATGCATACAATACATAAATATAACAATACAAGCTCTTAATAAGATAAATGTTGTTATAAGATATGGCAATAAATACTATTGATATTGAGAAACATTTATCTACATAGACGAATCATTAAACAGTTCGAGCTATCTGGCAGAGAATATTTTATCTTACTGAAAATATCGATCTAGTTCAGTTTTCACAGCTCTACAAGTCAATTATTGTGTTTTAGCTCTTGGATCATTTCTCCTTTGTATACTGCTGTCTACATCTAAAACTTCCACAACCTCATCTACATTGCTCGCTACTTGACTATTGCTGCGTGAACGAGGTGAAACTCTTTTCATCCCCATAGTTTTATCCATATTCTCCATAACTGATACTGTTGTAGCCACAGCAGTTTGATCTATATTATGTGCATCCTGTGTAGTAAAACATTTAGGAATAAATCCTGACTTAATATTATGTAACAATTTACTGAACTCCGTGTTTTTCAGATGATTATGATGCGACTCAGCATTATTCCCAAGGTGAACTAAGGATAGTAAACATCCACTAGATAGCTCCTTTAAAGAAGTTAGCTTTTTGCTAATTCTACCACCTCCAGTGGCACTTTCATCACAAAGAGTGCTTGCTTTTAGTAGTGCTTTGAAGATTTCCCCTTCACTAGAATTAGAATTCTGTGTGATCTCTAATATTTTTGTTGCTTCTTCCTCAATAGCCTTATGCCGTGCTGCACGATTAGGCTGCATCCAATTTATAAGTGGTGAAAAAAAACCTTTGTTATGATTTTTTATTGAAATCAATGTTTTATTCATTTTTGGGACCACGTTATTTATAGAAATATTTTCAAGTTCATCTTGTACTTTAGATACTTGTATATGAGCATCCATATCTCGTTTAACATTTAGAAGTATTTCATGCAATTTTTCATTTGAATTTTCAGGTCTGGATGAATCAACAAGAACTCTATCCTTTAACTCTTCATCTAAGGTATTTAGTTCGTTGGCCACACGTTCATAAAACATTTTAGGAGAAAGGGTTCCATTTTTATATTCCAGCTGAAGATCTAACAACAACATTTCTACTACTCTTCCAGCTGGCCCACTATTTACGGCTTTAAACTCTTCTTCCAGTCTTACTCGTGCTGCCACATATATTTCATCAAACTCTTCATCAAACTCTTCATCAAACAGTTCTTTTTGGTCTTGATGTTTTGAAAGATTTTTTTGAACATTATTCAAGTTGTCAAGGCAATCTCTAACAATAGCTCGTTCCTCATCAAAGCCATCACCAAGTGCATTCATATTAGCTGTCAAAACCTCAATCACAGTATCAAGGTTACCCATAGCAAGTCGAGCATTAAGATCCATATCATCATCATTATTTACAGGAAACAATGTTCCTATAGTATTCATGGTTTCCTTTATATTATTCAAACAAATTAGATCCATACCTGTATCATGAGCCTTTTCCAACCTAATTATTGACCTATCTATAGTGTTGAAATTCATATATGCGATATCTAACTTTAATTGTATATTAGCTGCTTCAAGTTCTGGAGCATCAGGCCCCATAGACTCTATATTATCATATAAATTTTCAGCAATATTAAATAGCTCTTTTTCGATTTCGCCAATATCTATTTTATCTTTTCTCTCATAAACAGAAGGTAGATTTTGCATTAAAATTTCTTCTAACTTCTCCTCAGCCTCAGCTACTGCTGCTGCTTTTTTATTTGAAAATCTATTGAGTAAATTTCTAATCCCTTTCATTTTTTCAATATTTTACTTCTTATTTCGCTCATGACATTTTGAATTATGTCTATTCTTTCTTCACTTGCCATCTCATGATTTTGTTTATGGGTATTCATACCTTGGCATGCTCTAGCAGTCAATTCATATTCATAGGCAGTAACTGCTCTTGATGTATCTATATTATTCTGGCCTAAACCTTCTGTTGTAATTGAAGACATGCCCTCCGATGATATAGAAGCAGTATCAGATAATGATGAATTCCTTAAATGACTACCAGGCAAGTCAATTGTTGTAGCAGAGGTTGCACCTAATTTTTCAGCACTCCTAATGGAAACAACATCCGAATCAAGCATTTCTTGTTGTTTATCTGTCAAAGGTCGCACATCAAACTCATCAAAAACATCTAAGCATACATCTTGTGATGCTTCTAATAATTCAGATAATTGTTCTGGATCTGGAGATAGATATGTTTTTAATCTTTCCTCTATTTTTTTTGTTATATTATCAACAACCTGATCTGGCAACTTCGTTACTCCGTCTCCTGGAGTACTTTTAGATAAAAGCTCTGTTAGTTCATTTGATATAATAACAGCAATTTCATCTAAAACATTATTAACATCATTTTGATTAGTCAAATGCCTAGTAAATTTATCAGGAATTATGTCATTAATTATTTGATTTCTAATAGCTTCATAAGAAGCATGATTTTTATGCCGTAAATTTTTAAAATGACGGCTATCCGGGTTATTCATAATTATATTATCAAAGACATGTATTTTATTTTCTTCAGATACTTCAATAGTTTGCATTGCATCTTGTGGTAATAAATGAGCCAATACTGCTTTAGATACTTCTGAATATTCCATTGGTGCAAAGCAATAATTGCCCATTGCAATTTCAGCAAAATTACCAAGAACTGCAATTTTCCTAGCAGCATCGATTCGATGTATTCTACAGTCTAAACCTCCCTCAATTAAAGCCATTTCGCTTATCCCTGAACGATGATTATCCATGACTTTCTTAATATTTGAAACTAATTCAGCAAGAATTCTTTGATATTGCTCATCGGTTAGATTATCAATCATACCGGCGTCATCTAGCTGTTGTACGACATTAGTTACAATTTCCTCAAAAGCTATACTCCTTGATTTTAGTGCCGCACTTGATTCGGCTCTAGCAGACTCTTTGAAAATATTACGCTCTAAATTTATCTTGGTTATTTGATTAACCCTATCCATGTTAACACTCACATCATTTGAAAATAACACTTCTGAGTTTTCATCTAATATAATTTCCAATCTAGAATATACGTTCTTGATTTTAGCTTGATACAGTAATAATTTGTCCCGGTCAGAATCATTAAGTACATCACTATCTAGCATTTCTTCAATCGCGTTAAGCATGACTGGAGCAACATCTCCACCACTAACACTGGTATGTTTTGCTAACAATTTGTCTTTCAACTCTACATTGCCAGGAAAATTATTTACAACCAACGCTTCTAGATCTATCCTTATTCCTATCAAAGTTTTCTCATGATTCAGGACTTCTTTTTTTGTTGTATTCACCAATTGATCTAGTTCATTTTGCTTTGCAACAATGACTTTATTACATTCATCCCACAATGCTTGTTCCTTCTTTTCTTTTTCTGGGTCACTTAATGTATCATCACGCCAAACCCTTTTAATATTTATGTCACGCTCATTTTCTAATAAGTCTAATTCTACGTTAGCTCTATCAATTGTAACTCCCATAGCCTCATTTTCATTTTGACTAAACAATTGAAACAACTGCTCAAATGCAATAGTATTGACTCTTTCCTGAAGTCTATTTGTGTCACGATCTTGTCTGGCATTTATGTTGTCAGGAATAAGATCCAAAAGTAATCTCTCAGAAAGCTTGGCATCATTAGAATAATCAAGCATTTGTTCATTTACATTTTCAAATAACATTTGTGCTTCAGTAAGCCTAGCTATAGTCTCATTCAATTCATTGCGGTTTTCTTGGTGAATAGCCGCACTGGGGTCGATCATAAGCTCCATTGTTTTAGATAGATATTCAATTATAAATAATTCGTTCTTTTTTTGTTCAATCATATAATCGTTGTATGGTAGTCGATATTCATTACCATGGATATCTTTAAGTTGTTCACTAACCCTAATAAGCTCTTTTAGTTCACCCTCTATTTTCAGCCTTCCTTCCCCTAAAAACTCTTTATTTTTTTTAGCTGTTACAGATATATTTTGTGAGTTAAATTTTAAAGCTGCAAGTCCTGGTATATCATGTATTAGCTCATCTACATGAGATTGAATAACTATCATTGTAGCTTCCAATACCTCACTGCCCATCTGTTCTTCATCTAGACGGCGCTCTCTATCATTCCTGGTGATTTCAACACTATCATGAGCACCTATACTATCACCATGAACATCTGCGTCATCAATTTCAATTCGATCTAATGCGGCAGATATTTCCCTAGTATCTCGCTCTACTGATTCTGCTTCAAATCTATCAAATCTTGCTTTAGCTTCCTCCTGTCTTTTCCTAATAACAGCCATAGCTAGTTCACTTTGAGTCCCTACATCCTTACTTTTTTTATTCAATTGCCTTTGGTTATACTCTTTTCTAAGTTTAAATACACAATTATTCACTTCACTTGCAACAGATTTTGCGTGATACCTAAGTTCACCCTGTACATAATTTGTAGAGCTAACACCTTTAGGCTTTTCAGATAAATAATCAAGAGGATTGGGCATTTCTATTCCTAATACACATCATTATGCTAATTAGATATTCAAATACTGATATTAGTTCCATTTTGCCACAAAAAAGTTCAGTTGTTTCAGCAAAAAATAAATGTCCATTTCCACACGACCTATACTGTAAATCAGACAAAATAGAGAATGGAAAGGCATAACTTTCACTATTGACACTTTCCTCTCCGTGAACGAAGAAGATTCTACGAGATCAGCTACGCTGCAACCATAGGTGATTCCTGGGCTTGGACAACACATGTAGGAACTCCCCTGATTTTGTTGCGAATTGCTCATGACTAATGCGCAGCTCACGACTAACTTCAGCCATATAATGGTTTTCGTGTCCTTCCAGCTGCTATGCATAGATTTTTCATTGTCTTCTATACACGCTTACTGGGAGGACACGTGCAATTGCCCTGAATTGCGGAACTAATTAGCCTTTTCACCGTCTAATATAGAATATATACAAATGGATTAACGAATGTCCTCAACACCAATACCTAATAGCAACGTATCCATTACACCTGAGGTTGGTAGGGCAAAAAGCAATGAAACTAGTTTGCTTGACGGTATAAACATGATTTTTACATACAATGAAGCTTTAACTGTTAAGTTACTAGATGAACATCAAAAAATATTTTTACAGGAATATAAAAAGGACTTACAATTACAAAAAGACCTAGAAGAAAAATTGGGGCTATTAAATAAGCAAATAGATGCCTTTTCTAAAAAAATTAATGAAGCCTCTGTAGGGGCTAGAGCCAATCTACGCTCTCAAAGAAATGATGCACGTGATTTGAAAAGTTCTTTATCAAAATACAAGAAATCTATAGATAAAACTATCTCATCTGAAATGAGTCTAGCTAATAAATATATTGAAGCAGTAAAATATATTAAAGGAATTGAGTCTCTTAAAGTTAAAGAACATCAAGCATTAAATAATTCTATCCAAACACCATTACGTGAAAATAAAAATGCTCATGAGAAAATATCCAAGCAAATATCTAGAGCGCAAGACTTATTGAACTCAACCATTAGAAGTCTTGGCCACAAAAGCAAAGTTTTGATAGCACGAGCAGATAAATCTGTATCTAAGTTCAATGATTTATCAAAAGAGGTATGTTCACAAATAGACTTTTTGAAAGATCATGCTAGTTCCACCATAAAAACCCAATATAATAACAATAGTTCGGGAAATTCTTTTTTGAAGTCTTTTTCGTGTTTTACAAAAAGTTCTCGTACAGAGCAGATTAATAACCTGCAAACTGCCATTGATGGATTTAAACATGGCGTGGTACAAATTGTATTAGACGACCCTGTTAAATTTATTGAGAGACCAGAAGCCATGCTTCTCGAGTTACCAGGTAAGGATCTATCTACTACTCTTCAGAAAGAAATTGGTAAAATCTTGATAAATATAGATAAGGAAAAAACATCCACACCATATAAATTAGGTTCAAGTAGACTTGAACAACTATGTACTAATATGTGCAATAACTTAGGTGTCACAGTAGAGGATGTGAAAAAAATAGCAGCTTCCCATGAGGAAATCACGCCGGATATAAAGAAAAATAAACCCACGGTATAGCTTCAACAAAAAAGATAACTAAAAGCCTATTTCGTCATGAGAACATACACATATTTAGCACTAACATTGCTTCATTATTTTCAAATATTATAATAAAAAATCAACCTAGATATTAGGTCTCCAACTACACTTTTAAACATTTCAATTTGACAACATAACTTTCAATTCAAATAAATTATATATGGTTTTATAGATTGTGTTTCCGGCTACCATGCCTATACTTTGGGCATAGTTCCAAACTACCTATCTTTATACAAACATTGGGGTTAATCGATTGTGATGGGAAATAAAATTAAAAGTATTACTAATTTATTATTTATAATAATTGGATTATTATTTAGCTCAAGTTTGTTTGCTAATACAGATACTAACAAACCGTTTCAATTTGTATGTTCTGAGTGGCCTCCGTTTGAATATAAAGATGAAAACAATAAAATCACAGGATATTCTGTTGAAATATTGCAAGCAATACTTGAAGAATTAAGTGTTGAGGATAATATTAAAATTTATCCATGGAAAAGAGTTTTACTTATTGTGAATAAAGATATAAACACTTTAGCCTTTACTATGGCCAGGACGCCAGCAAGAGAAAATACTTTTAAATGGGTTGGTCCCATAGCAAAACGCGAGATATATCTTTGGAAACTTAAAGATCGGAAAGATATAATAATTGAAAATTGGTCTGATGTACAAAAATATACCATAGGAACTGTACGGGGTGATGCTGCAGAAAATCAATTAAAAGAAAAAGGTTTCATTAAAGGAAAAAACATTGATCCTGTAAATACGCAATTGCAGAACTATAAGAAACTATATAACAAACGAGTTGATTTAATGTATGGTTTAGAATTATCAACTATCTACGGAGTAACTAAAGCTGGATTGGACACATCTGCATTAGAAAAATCATTGTTCTTAAGTGGTGATTTAAATTATTATTATGCGTTCAATATAAACACTTCAGATGAAACTGTATTGAAATTCAACAATGCGTTGGAAAAAATAAAAAATAATGGTGTGTTTGATTCAATAGTACGTAAATATTCAACTTCAGTTAACAAATAAATATACTTTATCGGTCTTCAAAACAGTACTGAAATTCTATTAATATTTTACAAACGTGAGACAAAACCACCTACTATTTAGGTTGCTATTTACTGTATCTTGTATATTTACCATTATTATTAACTTTTTCAGAAACTGTATCTAGGTCTATACTCTTAGTATATTGATCCCAGAGATTTTTTTGCATTTTTACTTCTAAAAAGTCCCTATTGCCATTTCTATTTACATAAATATGCCCTTTCACCTTAGCACCGTCCTCAATAAGAACTTTCCCTTCTGGATGTACAAATACTATATCACCATGAACAATGCTACCTTGGGAAACTCTTATAGTTGTATTTTTCACGTTACCCACATGAATATTATTAACATTAGAACTTTCTATCAGTAGCGTTCTTGCGGCAAAAGTAATATCCTGTAGGTCGGAAGCAGTAACCACGCTTTCACCAGATAGCTGAGTACTTCCTGAAACTTTCACCTCATCTAGCTTTGCTTTCCCATTAATCATGAGTGATTTAGTAATATTTGATCGAGCAAGCTCTGTTTGACCATTAACTGTCAGTGAGGTGAAATTGCTCGTATTGCCCATCATATTACTATTTACGACTACAGGTCCTGAGAATTTTGAACTACTAATGCTCATGTTGGTATTTGCAGTAAATCCTGATAAATCTTCATTGACCAATTTTGACTTTGATTTAGTATTTACAACCATGCAACTGCTAAGAAGTAAAATTCCAACGATTTTAGCAAATTGAATGACTACTTTTAACACTTTACCTCTCCCAAGTTCATATCAGCCTATTTAATATTAGGTCTATGCACTCTAATAGGCAAGAAGCTAGGTGACACGCTTTTCAGAAGCATGGTGATAGCCTACCCTCTCTGCTATCATAGCTCGATGAACGATCTACTAATGAAAATACTTTCGAAAATTTTATACTTTATTACTAATTGCTGTTGGCATGTAATAAAACTCTCCTTCCTCCTGTGTATCGTAATGTTTATTGGCTTGCAATACCTCTCTAATACCGCCATCGGCTCATTTCGTGGTAAGTACAGTATTGGCTTCGATAAACATCTATTGTTGCAGATTAATGAGCCATCAATAAATGATGTTAAATTTGCTCAAAAAATACATATCTTATTCAATGATTTCAAAATAAACATTATGTCCACCTCTTTTAGTACAAAAAATGAAATTTATATCTTTGGAGCTCACTACAATGAACAATTTGAGCACATTAATTCAAAGTTAATTTACATCTATAGCAATATAATTTTCAATGAAAACTTATCATCACATACGTTGAATATTCCTTCATTTGATTTTTCTGCTAAAAATATTAATTATAAAAAAAACAACTCCAGAACATTCATTAAGTCCATAAACATTAATAACTCTGAAACTCTAACTATAGAAGCATCTGCACATAAATTAAAAGCTAATGCTAAATTTATAGTAAGCAATTTCACCCTAGAAAAAATATTTAAATCAACTAAAATTTCAAATGCAAATCTTTTGTTCCATATAAATAAAGAAGAACTAAGCACTGAACTCAGTATTAACAACATAGAACATAATGATGTAATGATAAAAAAATTACTCATGAAAACCGAATCTATTCTCCCCATTACTAATTTTAATATAAACATTGATGCAATAACTATAAAAGAGAATTCTTTTAATAATATCATTATTAATGGCATGCAAAAGGAAAATAACATTGAATTTAAAGACTTAAGATCTAACGCTTTTGGTGGAGAAATATTTGCAACTCCATTTACAGCTTTGATTACCCCAGCTAAATTTGAAACTGCAATCCATTTCAAAAATATTGAATCTTCTAAGCTAATTAATCGGTTGCAAGACTCTAATCTTATCTTAGATGGTCCTTTATTTGGTAATATTATCATTTCAAATTCTCAAAAAATGCCTTTTAATATTATCCGTGGCACAATTTCCGATAGAGACTATGGTGGTACAATTAAATATAAAATACCTGGAGATTCTACTTATTCAAAAATACTTTCTAATGCCCTAAGCAATTTTCACTATAACTCTATTCATGGTTATATTACTGGACAGGGAGATATTATAAACCTAGATATGTTAATCAAAGGCTCAAATCCTAATTTTCAATCAGGTAGAACTATTGAATTAAAAATGAAAATTGAAGAGAATATTTACAACTTGTATAGATCGCTAACTTATGGGCCTTAATAGATGGATCCATTACATACAACTACGCTATAATGCCTACTTATCAAGAAAATAAGAACCTACTTTATGAGATATACACGCAACTTTGTTATTTTTAGTTGCACCTTACTTGGTGCTTGTTCTCCCACGATAAAAGTAGCTCCACCCGACAAACCAATTAAAATTGACCTAAATATCAAAATTGATCATGAAGTGAAAATCAAAGTTGATAAGCAATTAGATACGCTTATCCAAAACCGTGAAGATTTGTTCTAAGTTTAAATTAAGGGTATAAAAATGATCAAACAAATTAACACAGCAATCTTAACAGTTGCGCTGTCAATTATAGCAATGCCCTGCTTTGCAGTTTCATTGCAAGATGCTAAAGCTCAAAATCTTGTTGGTGAGCAAAGTAGCGGTTACCTAGGAACCCCTTCTACTCCTTCAACAGACATTAGTAATCTGGTACAAGATGTTAATGCAAGAAGAAAGAGTGAATATGAACGTATTTCTGCAAGCACCAACTCATCATTGATAACTGTTGAGTCTATGGCTGGACAAAAAGCTCTAAATGACACACCTCCAGGCAAATATGTGAACAGAAGTGGTCAAGGATGGTCCTTAAAATAAATTTGCCCATTTGTGAACATAAGTTTATCTGACATCATCAACTTATCAAGACATATCACATGAAAAGGTGATTATGTCTCAATTTTCAAGCAAAATGTTACCACGAGGTCCATACTAATCCTATAGGTAGGCGTTAGCAATGACAAGAGTATATAATGAGCAACGAAAACTTTAGTCAAATAACAGTACTAATGGTTGATGATGAATCTTTGATGCTTTCTGTTTTAGGAAGTATATGCTCAGAGTTACGTGTTCAAAAAATATTAAAAGCCCATACTGCTAAACAAGCTTTGCAAGCACACAATCAGGAAAAAATAGATATCACTTTCCTAGACATTGAAATGCCTGACCAAAATGGTCTTTTAACCCTTAAAGAAATAAAAGCCATTAACGAAAATAACTATGTGTTAATGCTAAGTGGTAATGGCACCCTAGATAATGTAAAGGGCGCACAAGATGCCGGAGCAAATAGCTTTATTGTAAAACCTTACTCTACAAAAAAAATAGTAAAGGCCTTAAAACAATACCTAATCTATAAAGAAAAAAGTTAGAAAGAATTTTTCTTTTCCCTTTTATTCCCTTTAGAACTACCACCATCACCACCGCCTACCTCCAAAGGTTTTCTCAACATCTCCTGAAAGTAATTAATAACTCCGTGGTTATTAGCTACAGAAGTTTGTTCCTCCAGATCATGCTGTTCTGGTTCACCCATTGGTTTTTGCCTATGTATATGTATAGGTACTGGTATATCATCTCTATTGGTTACGGCAGTTGATTCTAATAGCAACCTATAATACGCAGGGGTCAATGGCCTCATCATTAAAGAAGAGCAGCCAAATGATCTCCCATAAATACTTGGGGCAAATAAACCAGCCCCTCGTGAAGCACTGTAGGTCATAGTTGATGCGCCTACATCATCATCTATATCTCTTACCATAGGATTTACAGATCCTGCGGCTCTATGCTCTTCAGCCACACCCAGCTCCACAGTCAACTCTGTCAGACCTCCCTGCTCCTCTACCTCTAGCACAACAGGTCTCTGTTCTTCAACTACATTCAGCTCCGCCGTCAACATTAGATCATGCCCAACTCTCACATCTTCTAACTTGCCTTTTGGAGTGTCACCAGCTCCATTAACATTAAGAGAATCATGGTCATTTAGCTCTAGCCAACTTGAATCTACTTCTGCAAGTGTTACGGATACTACATCATCCCCATCTTTTTCTAATTTAACAATTTGCCTGGTAAATAAAGGTGTAATGATCTCTACACTATGTGCAGAGATAATGTTGGTGACAAGAATAGATACATCTCCATCTAATGGAGAGTCTTTAATGGAGTTATAGTCCATAATCCAATAAGCAAGTAATGTAGGATTGGCTGATGTGCTGGTCCAGTTTCCTATTGCAATAAAATTGCTAATTAAATCTTTCATTTCATCAGAAGATACATCTTTAATCTCTGCTATAAGTTTAGATAAATCTGCATGCCTAGTTCTACGATGCCCAATAGATGACCATCCACTCTTCGCTGTTTGGCTTACCCAACTTGCCGCATATTCCAGACCATTTCCTGAAGCAGAATAACTATAAGCATAAAGTGTTTTATTTAAGGATGTTTGAAGTGATTCTAAGGCATGCCCACTATCAGATAATATTTTTGTAAGTTCTGCACCAACATTTACGTCTGCTACATTTGGCATAACAACTCCCTGTTTACCCTGAATTTACTTCCTTAATAATTATTAAATTTTTTATATCTTATCAGCTTGCAAGGATCTTCTTTCACTTTCGAATACATTCTTAATGATCCGGTCTTCATCAGCTTCAGATAATTCTGTAAAACTTGCTGATGCATATATTTTATTATTTAAGTTAACAGTGTTATTTACTTTAGCATTTAATTTCAAAGAGTCAAAGGTATTCAAAAAAAACAGGTAAATTTCAAAATCATCATCAATATTAATGGCTCTTTCAATTTCTACTATTAATCCTTTTGAGCTAATATTTACAAAGGCAAACTTGTATTTATCTGCATGCTTATTAGTAGTATGGATAAGATATTGAATTTTCTTATTCATCAATACAAAATATTTACTCATCTCATTATTGTTTTTTGTTAATTTTCTATTATTTTCATTAAGCTTTTCATCTATATCATTTAATGTGTTTAAATATTCTTTTCCAGCATAGTTTAGTTGCTGCACATCACCACAATCCGTATGGTTAATAAGATGGTATTCAACAGGAGTATTAACCCTATAGTATTTCTCAACCCGTAAAGCATCGGCAACATCTTCAACACTATATTCCATATTTAAAATGTCCCATATAATCTATCACCTGCATCTCCTAATCCAGGAACAATATATTTATTATCATCTAAGCATTTATCTATTTTTGCCGTAATGATTTTCACATCAGGATGATGCTCTTGAAAATAATCCAAGCCTTCTGGGGACGCCAATACGCAAATGTAGCTTATCTTTGCTTGACACACTTCTTTCAATCTTGAAATAGCAGCTACTGCCGAATGCCCAGTTGCCAACATTGGATCAAGCACAAAACTATCCATGTTAGAAATGTTTTTTGGCATTTTAAAATAATATTCTATAGGAACATAGGTACTAGGTTCTCGATACAGTCCTATATGTCCAACTTTTGCCATAGGTAACACTTCAAGAAATCCATTTATCATGCCATTTCCTGCTCGTAAAATTGACACCAACAAATGGTTCTGCTCTAAAACTATAGACTCTTGTGAACTACCTTGTGGTGTATCTACCGTTACAGTTTCTACTTCCAAATAGTCAAATGCTTTATACGCTAAAAATGTACTTATTTGATCCATTAGCGCTCTAAATTTTGAACTGTCGGTTTTTATATCTCTCAACTGCCCCAATTTATGGGATAGAATAGGATGGCTAAGTTCAATAACTTCTTGTTTCATAATAATTCCTTAAAATATAGTTCCATGGCTCTCCATTAGATATGGGCCTTGAGCATTTGCTCGTAATTTTTTAGCCAAACCACGGCCTGCTTCCCAACTACCGCCTTGTAATAACATTCCCATAGATATTTCCAAATCTAATTCCTTCGATATTTCATTTCTAATGGTATCTAATAGCACTACGGTTAAAGCTCGCCATTCAACAACAAAAGACGATGATAAAGACCATTTCTGTTTCAATAAACTTTCATCTTTAACTGAAATTACATTTAAATCACTAAACAAGCCACCATTACGATATTCAGGCAACCCTGTTAAAAAATCTGTATCGGTAACAGTAATACCTGCGTCAGTAAATGGCTCAATCAAAGAATAACATATCCACTGTATTAGTTTATGAAACGGTATTAATCCTAAGGGATTATCATCGTCTTTAAGCAGATCATGTTGTCCAACATCACCTACAGCAATATTGTTTATTTTTGTTGCTTCTGGCAGGAGTGGCACCAAGAACATTAATAAATCATGAAATAATTGCTTTATAGATATTGAATCAGATTCTAAATCCACATCAGAGAATATTGCGATAAACAAACTATCATGATTAGTTTCTAACAACTCTCCTCCAATCGCGTGCATTAAAGCAACACGGTTAGAAACACCAATAAGTGGGTTATTTTCATTTGCTTGAAAAGCGGCACAAAAACTTGATTCTGTTAATTCCACAAGTGCCTTACCACCAATCCCACATGGGTCATTAACAGCAGAGAGCTTTCCTTGTAAATATGCGTTTAATGTAGCAACAGCCAACCCTTCCGATCTTGTATAAACAGTGCCTTTATAATTATATTGCCAAGAATTACCTGCACCGGCATCTAGCAAAGCACTCAGTATAACTAGCTCTACTTTTCTCTTCACGGCCTCTTTCTTATCATATTGTTCGATAATCGAAAGAACATCTTTATATAAACCATTTTTTACAACTTCAAAATGTCTCCAACGACTATGGTAAGGTATCTTTAAGTTTGGATAATTTTTTTGTGTAACCTCAAGAACCAGATTACTTGCTTTTTCAATGTTATTTTCATTAACCTGGAAAAAGCTCAATTTGTCTTGAAGTGCATAATCATACAAAACCCTAGCTCTGGGTCTAATAGAGGATATATCGTATAAAGACATTACTTCTTGTTCATTCATTATTCATAATCTCGACCGGTTACTTTATCGGTATCTTGCGTAGAAAGTCCTTCGCCATAATAGCCTTCGGCAACTTTAGCACTCATTTCTACGCTAGCATCTGCAGGTATCATCTCATCAGGAATAGTAATCCTATTCTCAACTGTAATTCCTTGTCCAGTTAAGGCTCCATATTTCATATTACTCATAGATACAAAGTTATGGATTTTTTTTATACCAAGCCAATGTAATACATCAGGCATTAGCTGTTGAAATCTAACATCCTGTACGCCAGCAATGCATTCTGTTCTTTCAAAATATTTATCAGCTCTATCACCACCCTCTTGTCTTTTTCTAGCGTTATATACTAAAAATTTAGTAACTTCACCAAGAGCTCGGCCTTCTTTTCTATTATATACGATAAGACCTACACCATTTTTTTGTGTATTTTCAATACATTTTTCAATTGCATAAGCAAGATATGGTCTACAAGTACAAATGTCTGAACCAAATACATCAGATCCATTACATTCATCATGAACTCTACAAGTCACTGGCACCGTACTATTACTTAAATTTTCTGGATTACCAAAAATGTATGCAGTTGCCCCTCCAATAGGAGGTAAAAACACCTCTAAGTCTGGACGTGTAATTAATTCTGGATACATACCACCAGTATATTCAAACAACGCTCGTCTTAATTTTGATACATCACAATTAAACCTTTTAGCCATTCCTGGCAAATGCCAAACTGGCTCTATTGCAGCCTTTGTTACTACAATTTGGTTGTCTTCCAACAATAGTTTACCATCGGGTTTTAATCTACCCTCTTTTACAGCCTCTACAACTTCAGGAATGAATATTCTTGCCTTAGTTATAGCTATCGTAGGCCTGATATCGACCCCCATCTCTATTAAGTCATTGAATTTATCCATAACTAAGTGGCCCCAAGGATCTATGGAGACAATTTTTTCTGGATCTTGCCAGTTTGAATTTACTTTAATATCAACAGTAGGCATCGTATTAGTTAGATCAGGTATATGGCTAGGATCAAGGCTAGCTCCGGCCACAGCTAATGCTCGGTATATTGAATAAGAGCCTCCATAAGTACCAATTACATTTTTATATTTAGGAGAAACTGATGAGGCAATGATTGGGCCTCTAGACTTGGCATCAACAGCACCCCATGATACAGAGTTCATAGAGATTTGTGGATGTGAAGTCAATTTAATTGGATATGGATCTCGTGTTGGGCTCATAATACATCCTTTGTAAAAAACAGTCATCAACCTAAGTTGGACAACATAAACTAATACCCTAAATTAATACTACCACCTAATATATTTGTATGTAAATCGAATAGATACTTACAAATCAAGTCACTACGCAACTAAAGGTAACCTAACCCTAAAACCCAAATAGATTCATCTGGTGAAATTAAGCAAAAACATAGTAAGCTATTATCACTAACATCTTGATCTATCGCTTAATTCCTTTAAATATTTTGTAGTGGCAAAATTACAAAAATCTCTAAAATGAGTGCAACTCACCTGAATATTTGGAACTAAAATCAAATTTTATAGTCTAAACATAATGTCCACTATTTAGAGATTTACAATGTCAGAAATAAGCCAAAGGTTAAAAGAATCTGCAGATGTACTAGAACGAGCAACTAACTGTAAAGGACTAGATAAAGACTCTGTGACAATGTTAAAAGAATATAAAAGTGAGATAGTTGAACTCATACATCTTAACAATCACTTGGTTGGGCAACTAAGTAATGCCCAGGATGATATAGAGAGACATAATAAAAAATCAGAAATAAAGTTCGTAGAGACACAGAGTATAGAAAAA
>JABJGS010000053.1 GCA_018703155.1 Francisellaceae bacterium
CCCAGCTGAGCTAAGCACCCGAAACTTTTTTATTCAGTTTCTTCTTCTACTAATGTTCCTTGTTCAACTGCTTCCTTAAGCAGTTTGCCAGGTTTAAACGCAGGCACCCTAGCAGCCTTTATTTTAATCTCTTCGCCAGTTTTAGGATTTCTCCCAACTCTAGCAGCTCTTTCCTTAACATGATATGTACCGAAACCTACGATAGATACATTATCATCTTGAACTAAAGCCTCTGTTATAGATTCGAGCAATGCATCCAATGCACGTCCAGCAACTTTTTTTGGTAAATCTGTCTTTAAAGCTACTGAGTCTATTAATTGAGCTTTATTCACCCACTTCCCCTTGTTTATGTCTAAATGCTGTAGCCAATTTAACCCTATAAACCACCTACAGTCAAGAACAAATATCGTGTGGCAACGTTGGGAGAGAATACATTTACTTACACTCGATGTCAAGCTATTTTAATGGGAAGTTAAATCGTTTCCATCAGCTTTATCATCTGCAGAATAATGTTCTCCTCCTTTTGAAACATCCTTAACTTCTTTCGCAATTAGAGTTGGTACATTCTCTAATGCTATATGAAGAACTTCGTCAAACCATCGAACAGGATGTATTTCAACACCAGAATAACTATTCTCAGAAATTTCCTTTAGATCTCTAACATTTTCTTCAGGAATTATCACATGCTTAATTCCTGCACGCCATGCAGCTAATAATTTTTCTTTTAAGCCTCCGATAGGTAGAACCTCTCCACGCAGAGTTATTTCTCCCGTCATAGCGACATCTCGTCGAACAGGAACATTTGTTAAGGATGATATAAGAGCCGTACACATGCCCACACCTGCGCTAGGACCGTCCTTTGGTGTTGCCCCCTCAGGAACATGAATATGAATATCGTATTTCTCATAAAAATCATTTGAAATACCATATTTGTTTGCTTTACTGCGTACCACAGTCAAAGCGGCCTGAATGGACTCCTGCATAACATCACCAAGTTTACCGGTAGTCTTAATTTTACCCTTGCCTGAGACCACAGCAGCCTCTATGGTTAAGATATCTCCTCCAACTTCAGTCCAAGCTAAACCTGTCACCTGGCCAACACGGTTCTCTTCTGTCATTTGACCATAACGATACTTTCTAACCCCTAATAATTCTTCTAAATCATCAGCATCAACAATAACTTTTTCATCTTCTGTTTCGTTTGAAAGAATTTTTTTAACTATTTTACGGCAAAGTTTTGAAATTTCACGCTCAAGACTTCTAACTCCAGCTTCTCTGGTATAATATCTTATTATATCAACCACAGCATTCTCAGTTATTTCCAGCTCAGTATTTTTCAAACCATTTTGCTTCATCTGCTTTGGCTTAAGATATTTAACACAAATATTTATTTTTTCCTCTTCCGTATACCCAGATAATCTTATTACTTCCATCCTATCTAGTAGTGGTAGAGGTATATCAAGAGAGTTTGCTGTGGCAATAAACATTATGTCTGACAGATCATACTCAACCTCTAAATAATGATCACCAAAACTATCATTTTGTTCTGGGTCTAGCACCTCAAGCAAAGCTGATGCTGGATCACCACGAAAGTCCATAGCCATTTTATCTATTTCATCAAGTAAAAATAATGGGTTTTTCACTCCAACTTTCGCGATCTTCTGTAGAATTTTCCCAGGCATAGCTCCAATATAAGTTTTCCTGTGGCCACGTATTTCTGCCTCATCTCTGACACCACCTAGCGACATTCTTACATATTTTCTGTTCATTGCTCTAGCTATTGACTGTCCTAGTGAAGTTTTTCCAACACCAGGTGGCCCTACTAAACAAAGAACTGGACCTTTTAATTTTCTTACCCGTTTAGCTACAGCTAAATATTCAATAATTCTTTCTTTAACTTTTTCAAGTCCATAATGGTCATAATCTAAAGTTTTTTCTGCTGCAGGGATATCAAAAGTAGATTTTGATTTTTTCTTCCAAGGCAACGCCAACATCCAATCAACATAGTTTCTTGATACCGTTGCTTCAGCAGACATTGGTGACATCATTTTTAATTTTTTAAGTTCAGATAATGATTTTTCTTTCGCCTCTTTACTCATGCCAGCTTTTTCAATTTTTTCAAATAGCTGATCAATTTCTGTTAAACTTCCGTCTTCAGAAATTTCCCCCAGCTCTTTTTGAATAGCCTTCATTTGCTCATTCAAATAATATTCACGCTGACTCTTTTCCATTTGTTTTTTTACATGAGATCGAATTCTTTTTTCAACCTGGAGCAACTCTATTTCTGACTCCATGATATTCATTAAATATTCAATTCGATGTTTTAGATCAGATATTTCTAGTATTTCTTGTTTTTCAGATATCTTTAATGCCATATGTGCGGCAATAGTATCAACCAAGCGAATAGTTTCATCTATGCCAATTAAAGTTGGCATTACTTCAGGTGGGATTTTTTTATTTAATTTTACATACTGCTCAAATTGAGATATTAATGATCTAGTTAAGACTTCAGTATCTTTCTCTTCTAAAGGTACATCTTTAATTTCTCTAGTTTCAACGAAAAAGAATGGCTCTTCTTCACAAAATTCTGATATTAATGCTCTACCAACACCTTCAACTAAAACTTTAACTGTCCCATCAGGCAGTTTCAGTAACTGTAAAATACTAGAAACTGTCCCTATATTGTAAACATCTTGTGCTGTTGGATCATCCTGACTAGCATCTTTTTGAGTTACTAGTAATATTTTTTTATCATTTGCACTAGCATCTTCTAAGGCAAGAATAGATTTTTCTCTTCCAACAAATAATGGTAAAACCATATGTGGAAACACTACAACATCACGTAACGGAAGTAACGGCATATCTATTTTGCCATTATCTTCTAATACAGTCTTATCATTACTATCTTCTAATTCAGTTTTATCATTACTATCTTCTAATTCAGTTTCATCATTACTATCTTCTAATTCAGTTTTATCATTATCTTCCAATATAATTTTATCTTTAAGATCTTTATCCATATCTCAAGGCCCCTAATAGAAATTAATTTCAGTAATGATTATTCACCAGCACGCTTTTTTTCATGCTCATCATCATCAACGGGGGCATCATTTGTCGAGTCTTTAAGACTACTTGTAGTCTCAAACACTAGTAATGGCTCACTATCTCCTTTGACAACAGAGGCATCAATTACAACTTTGCTAACATCATTAGTCGATGGCAGCTCATACATTGTATTCAATAATACTTTTTCAAGAATGGAACGTAATCCTCTGGCTCCAGTTTTCCTCTGCATAGCTTGATGAGCAATACTTTTTAGAGCTTCCTCTCTAAATTCAAGCTCAGCACCATCAATCTCAAATAATTTTGCATATTGTTTAACCAACGCATTTTTTGGTTCAGTCAAGATATTAACCAATGCATCTTCATTTAACTCTTCTAAAGCTGCTATAACTGGCAACCGTCCAACAAACTCAGGAATTAATCCGAACTTGACTAAATCTTCCGGCTCTACTTCTTGAATCAGTTCATTTAAAACTTTTCTATCTTCCACACTTCTTATTTGTGCAGAAAAACCAATTCCTGTTTTTTCAGTTCGCTGTTGGATAATCTTATCTAAATCCGCAAATGCTCCACCACAAATAAACAACATATTTGAAGTGTCAACTTGTAAAAACTCTTGCTGTGGATGTTTCCTGCCTCCTTGAGGTGGAACAGAAGCAACTGTGCCCTCTATAAGTTTTAGTAAAGCTTGTTGGACACCCTCACCAGAAACATCTCTTGTAATCGATGGATTTTCTGATTTACGACAAATTTTATCAATCTCATCAATGTAGATGATACCACGTTGGGCTTTTTCAATATCATAGTCACATTTTTGTAATAATTTTTGGACTATATTTTCGACATCTTCACCAACATAACCAGCTTCAGTCAAAGAAGTTGCATCAGCGATAGTAAAGGGCACATCAAGCAACCTAGCTAAAGTCTCTGCTAATAATGTTTTTCCGCTACCTGTTGGTCCTATAAGAAGTATATTACTTTTTCCTAGCTCAGTATCACCCTGTAACTCTGCTACGATCTTTTGTTTTTTATAATGATTATATACGGCAACAGATAGGACACGTTTAGCAACTGTCTGACCAATCACATAGCTATTTAACTGAGAAAGTATCTCTTTAGGTGTAGGTAACTTCTGCTTGTCTGTGGCTTCAGTAACATCTGTAGTAACCTCAGTTGAGTCTTCGCGAATTATGTCATTGCATAAATCTACGCATTCATCACAGATAAAAACTGACGGTCCAGCGATTAGTTTTCTGACTTCATGCTGGCTTTTTCCACAAAAGGAGCAATAAAGTAACTTGCTCTGACCATCACCACCTTCTTTATTGCTGTTCATGATCTAGCTCCTCTTTCATTAACATAAATCTCATACATGTATAAATGTGTTCAAGTATCTAAATTTTCAAGTCTAACTCGTACTTAACTGAACATTCATATAATTTAGACAAGTAACCTCCTAATTTGGTTCTTAGGACAACCAACACACTACCTTGACGTTACAACCTGGTCAATAAGACCATACTCTGCAGACTCATCAGCACTCAAGAAATTATCTCTGTCTGTGTCTGCCTCAATACGATCCAAAGGTTGACCTGTATGTTTTGCCATGATCTCATTCAATTTACGTTTTATAGTCAGCATTTCTCTAGCATGTATTTCTACGTCACTAGCTTGGCCTTGGAAGCCTCCAAGTGGCTGGTGAATCATTACTCTCGAATTCGGCAAAGCATATCTTTTTTCTTTTGCTCCAGCAGTAAGTAAAAAAGCTCCCATACTACAAGCCTGACCTATGCACAAAGTGCTTATGTCAGGTTTTATATATTGCATGGTATCATAAATAGCTAACCCGGCAGTCACTGAGCCACCAGGAGAATTTATGTATAAAGATATATCTTTATCAGGATTTTCAGACTCAAGAAATAGCAGCTGCGCTACAACCAAATTTGCCATATGGTCTTCAACTTGACCAACCAGAAAAATTACTCGTTCCTTGAGTAGCCTTGAATAAATATCATAAGCCCTTTCACCTCTAGCAGTTTGTTCTACTACCATAGGTACCAATGTTGCAGTTTCTGTCATAATAATCTCCTGTTACCTATATTATTACTCAAGATCGCGACACAATGCTAGTTTACTTCACCAGTAATTTCTTTGAAGGTGCTTGCTTCACTAATGATTTTGGCTTTTTCTAAAATTAAATCAGTAGCTTGGTCTGCTAATACTTGTTGACGAATGTTGTTATAAAAATCGCTCGAGTTATTCAATAGCTGTTGCACCATCTGAAAATTACCCCCAAGCATAGAAATCACTTCATTCAACTTGACACGTACTCTATCTTCATCTGGAGTTAGTTTATGCTCAGTAATAACATGTTCTAAAACCAAGCTTACTTGTACGCGTTTTCTTGCCTCTTCTAATAACTTATCTTCTTCTAATGTTTCTTGATTATCAGCAGAACGTTCTTTTTTAAAGTTTTCTAGTTCTCTGTTTATTAAAGTTTCAGGTAATTCAATCTTATAGTCAGTAACTAGAGCTTCTAAAACATTATCTCTTACCTTAGTTTCTACGGTTTTTTCAAGATAATCTTTCATATTACTTTTAACTTTTTCTCTAATTTTATCAATTTCGCCATCTTCTAAGCCGATTTTCTTTGCAAATTCTTCGTCTAATTCAGCTCGTTTTTTTTGTTCGACGGTATTAATGCTTACTTTAAATAGCACATTCTTTCCAGAGATTTCTGCATCACCATAATTTTCTGGGAATGTAAGATTAAGCTCAGTAGTATCACCTTTTGCCATACCAATTAAGCCATCTTCAAAACCTGGAATAAATTGTTTTGCACCCAGCTCCAAAGCATGGTCTTTGCCAGATCCATTCTTTAGTGGCTCACCTTCAACGAACCCTTCAAAATCAATCTTAACTTGATCACCATCTTCAGCTTTTTTATCTTTTTCTTCCCAAGCTGCAAACTGGTCTTGCAATTTTGATATCCCAGTATCAACATCCTGTTCGGTTATTTCAGCACTTGGTTTCTTCACTTCTAAATCAACAAAATTATTTAAGTTTAAATTTGGAAACACTTCAAGATTCAATGTAAATTTAAGATCTTCATTAGGGCTATCCTGCACTTCATCTACAGAAGGCATTGCGACTGGTTTTAAATCATTATTTTTGAGTGCATCTTTTACTGAGCTTTCTAATAACTCATTGACAACTTCGCGATAAGCTTGTTTACCAAATTTTTTCTTAATAACATTTACCGGTACACTACCATTTCTAAAGCCATTCATTTTCACAGTTTTAGACAAATTTATAATTTTTTCTTTTTCAGCTGCATTAACTGTATCTACAGGAACTTGGATCACAACTTTACGGCCTAAAGCACTAGTTTCTTCTACCACAACTTGCATGAATATACCCTCTAACAATGAATCTGGATTATGGTGCGAAAGGAGAGACTCGAACTCTCACAGGTTATCCCCACTGGAACCTAAATCCAGCGCGTCTACCAATTCCGCCACTCTCGCACGAGATAATATGGCTATCACAATTTGGAACAGTCAGAAACTGTTCGAACTTAATTTGTGATATTAATGTGTACATTTTGCAATATATTAAAAGTCTAATGCAAGCATTATGTAGAAAAAACCACATAATAAATGCTGGGGTGAACGATGGGGCTCGAACCCACGACCACCGGAATCACAATCCGGGGCTCTACCAACTGAGCTACGCTCACCACAACCAAAACTGGCACGCCCGGCAGGAATCGAACCTGCAACCTCCGGCTTAGAAGGCCGATGCTCTATCCAATTGAGCTACG
>JABJGS010000005.1 GCA_018703155.1 Francisellaceae bacterium
AAGCAATACGTTCTAGATCAAAGGAAGCCGCCATCATTTAAACAAATAGAACAATCTAAAAGAATGCTTAAATCCCAAGCAAGCTTGGAGCATGCTTGACTCGCCACTAAAGTAACGAGATTGCGCATGCTTTTTGTTCAACCATGCTTTACCAGCTACTCGCGTAGAAATGATATAAGGCCAAGGCGCTTCACTTTCTTCAAATAACTGCCCTTCCCCTAATATTTCTGGAGCTAATATAGTTGTGTCCTTCATTAGAAATTTATGTGCTCTACGTTCACTATTAAAGGCATTTTCCCAATTAGACATATGACCAAAAAACTTGATCACCAAATCATTGACCAAGAAAACAGGATAGGTTGGATTATCACCACACTCTGCCCTATCTCTGTTATCAGCGCCACTAAGATTGTGCTTTTCCAAGACTATAGCAATCTTTGGCCACCAAAAATCTAGATCTGCCCTCTGTGAGCAATATTCATTGTCTGTCGCAAAACTTACTATACCTGTCACTTTTATTTACCTCAGATGTTTCATTGATATAAATAACTCCTCAAAAATATGCTTAATATTGCATTCTAACAAGTTATCAAATATTGCTCGAGTGAACATTTCCATACTCATTTAAAAAGTCTCTAAACAAATATCTTAACTATTAAATAATACATTGTTCCCTCAGATATTATTTCATCATAAAATCTTTCTTATTCCAAAATTAATCCCACTTTCAAATATCAAAACTTATTTGCCTTGCTCTTTTATTAGAATTCGTTAGACTGAACAAATGCTCTCAATCCAATTTTAGTTTTAGTATAAGGATATAAAACGATGTTCAGTAACAAGGTCAAGACTTTGGTGGTAGGTATTACTGCAAGCACCTTACTTGTCACAGCAGGCACAGCGGCTGCATTTTTCAGTAGTAAACCTGAAACTAATAATGAGAAAGCAAGTTACACCGTTGGCTATGATTTAGGCTACAGCTATAATACTGTCAATGAGCTTATAGATGTTGACATGCTAGTTGATGGTTTAAAAGCTGGTTTAAAGAAAAACAATCCTGATATATCTCCGAAAGATATGCAGGCAGCAATGGTTGAGTTTCGCAAGAACATCAACACCAAGCTTATCCAAAATGCTAACGAATTAGCTGAAAGCAACCAAAACAATAGTAAAAAGTACCTTTATAAAGTAGAAGGTATGAATGGCATCAAAAAATTAAATGACGGTCTATATTATAAAGTTGAAGAAAATTCTAACGGTGTCAAACCAAAACTATCAGATTTAGTAACCGTACAATACCAAGGTAAACTACCAAGTGGTGACGTATTTTATGACACCTTCAAATTCAAAACCAGTGAAACTTTCCTACTATCAAATGCCATACCTGGCTGGCAAAAATCTATTTCACAAATGCCACTTGGCGCAACGTGGACTGTTTATGTAGCTCCTGAATTAGCTTATGGCACTAATGCCCCAGCTAACATCGGCCCCAATCAAGCTCTTACCTACAAAATCAAATTAGTATCATCTAAACCTTCTGCATAACAACTTTCATCGGGTGATAACACACCCGGTTTATATTCTCATTTGGGAGAGAACTAAATGAAACTTCGTATTTTTATTACTATAGTTTTATGTGCATTTATACCATTTATAGCACATGCAGCTACACCAGGAATGACTCAATATAATAGTGGCTGGGAACAAGTTAATATTAAGAAATATAAGCTTGCAAATGCTAGCTTTACTAAAGCACTAAAGTCTCTCCCTAACAATCAAAAATGGATGGCTATCGATGGCCTAGGCTGGGTTGCCTACTTCCTTGGTAAGGATGCTGAGGCAGAGAAAATTTTCAGTAGCAATATCAAACGAAACCCTAATGCTTCATATTCATATAAAGGCTTAGCTTTTATACAGCTACGTCAAAAAATGTGGGACAAAGCAGCTTTAAATCTCGAACATTCATTTAAATTAGTTCCTAAGCAACCTATTAGCGATTATTTATTTGCCGCAAATGTATTTATCTCCGCTAAAAAATATAGTTATGCCACTATTGTCTTAGGTCAGGCTTTAAGTATTTATCCAAAATCTGCTGATATTAACTTCTATTTAGCCAAGTCACTCTATCTAGCTAGTGACAAAGATAAAGCTTACGCTTTCCTTGCAACAGCTACATATTATGATCCAATACGCATTAGCCCATTATTCAATACTTTGAAGGGCATTGATTTAAATAAAACAAAAGACTCTTTATTGAATATGGGATGGGGTTTATATGTTGCAGGTTATTATAAAGATGCCTTATTCAGATTTAACCAGTGCCTAGGTGTGGATAAAAATAACTCTAATGCACTTAGAGGCAAAGGATTTAGCTTATTAAGCCTCAAACAATACAAGGAAGCCAACAAAGCTCTAGAAATATCAATGAGTTTACCTGGCCATAACAAGCTAAAACCAGTCACAACCACCTTTGTTGCTAAAAATAAAAAATCTATCGCAATCATAACTGATACTGAAACTATGCTTGCATGGTCTGAGTATTATCTTGGTGACTATTTAAACTCTCAAGCTTCATTTGAACAGATCACTACTAATCATCCTGATTGGGTAAATGCTCAGCTAGGCTTAGCTTACACACTAAAAGCATTAGGAAAAGATTTCAAACCAACTGTTACACAAGTTAATAAACTTGCTCCAGGTTATACTTCATACATTCCAGAACATTCTTCACATGTATTAGAAGTTTCTTATAAGCTATATAATAGTGGCTGGAAAAATATTTATGCCAAACAGTATTCTAAAGCTCATAAAGATTTTAAAGATGCCATGGCTAAATTTCCAGATAATTTAAAATGGTTAGCTAGTGATGGTATGGCATGGATTAATTACTACGAAGGTAAAAATTCCATAGCAAAATCAGATTTCGATAAAATTATAAAATCCACCCCTAGAGCCACTTTGTCGTACAAAGGTTTATCATATGTTTATCTTAAAGAAAAACAATATGATAAAGCCTATAGTACCGTACAGAAGCTATTTAGCATCAAATCTCTACATAATGCTGATGTATATTCATATCTTATAAATTCTTTTACTAATGCTGAAAAGTATACATATGCTGAAAATCTCCTGAATACTGCTCTATATTATCATCCAAAATCTGGTGAATTACTATTGCAAAAAGCTAAGGTACTATGGCTTCAAGGCAAAAAAAATGAAGCATATCCAGTACTGAAATCAGCAATTTATTATGCACCAATAAAGGTAAATAATAGTTTAAATGCATTTAAGGGTATCGATACCGGCAAATTGCAAGATAGCTTATTACATATAGCTTGGGGGTTATATGTTAATGGTGACAATAAAGCTGCATTTAAACAATTTGAATCATTCTATAAATCTAGTCCTCATAAAGAGCCAATTGGACTTGATGAATTAAATGCCATCCGTGGACAAGGTTTTTGTTTATTAAAATTAGAACAATTCCAACAGGCCAAGAACAAGTTAGAATCTGTTCTTAATAATAAAGATGCCTCTCAACTGAAACCTGTCACGACAACTTTTTATTCTAGTACAGGTATCTCCATACCAATCTATGTGGATGCCACAACATCTCTTGGATGGGCAAATTACTCTCTAGGAGACTATAAGAATGCTGAGCGTAATTTCCGAGCAGTATTAGCCGAATATCCTCACTGGGTAAATGCTAGATTAGGACTTGCTTATACTCTTAAAGCTGCAGGTAATGATAGCTACAAAAAAGAAGTTACAATCGTTAATAAATATGCCCCTGGTTACGGAGTATTTATTCCCAACCTACCAGCCAATATTTCTAAAAAAGCCTTTGCAAGCTATAACTCTGGCTGGGTAAATATTTTTGCACAAAAATATGATGATGCTATTGAAGATTTCACTAATGCTAAAGGAGAATTTCAATCAGCCGACAAATGGTTGGCCGATGACGGTATTGCTTGGGTCTCTTATAATAAGACTAACTATGCTGAGGCTTTAGTACAATTTAGTAATATAGTCAGACACAACTCAAAAGCATCATTGTCTTATAAAGGCCTAGCTTATACTTACATACAACAAAAAAATTATGGTAAAGCATATGATAGTGCAACTAAGCTATTATCAGTACAGCCACTGCAAGGGTTAGATGTACTAGCATATTTAACTGGTGCCTTTATTCAAGCTAAACAATTTCATTTTGCAGATAAACTAGTTGATAAAGGATTAGCTTTATATCCTAAATCTGGTGATTTGTTATTTTATAAAGCTCAAGTTTTATGGAATAAAGGTGAACACTCTAAAGCTTATAAATTAATTACAGTAGCTGCTGAAATATCACCTCTTACTGTTGATTACGGACTTAACTCTTTAAAGGGTATTGACCTTAATAAAATTAAAGGGTCATTGACTGATATGGGTTGGGGCCTCTATTCAATATATAAAAATGAAGCTGCATTAAAACGTTTCAATCAATTTCATAACTTAAGTGATAATAAGAAACCTCTTAGTGTCAAAGAACTTGATGCAATTCGTGGGCAAGGATTTTGCTACCTCAGATTGCAAAAAAATAAAGAAGCTATTAGCAAATTAACTACAGTAATAGATAATAGTAAAGCCTCAGCCTTGCAACCTGTAGTAACTTATTTTTACACCACAGACAAGAAGTCTGTACCAGTTCACTCAAATAGTCGCACCAGTTTAGCTTGGGCTCAAAATGCTATAGGAGAGTATAAAGATGCAGAAGCTAATTTCAGGAGAGTTTTAGTTAAACATCCATCTTGGGTAAACCCTAGACTAGGACTTGCATATGTTCTTAAATCAACAGATAGAGAAGAGCAGGCCGAACAAGAGCTTAACAAAATTAATAATATTGCTCCTGGATACGGTGTAATTCCTCCACCTATATTAGTAAAGCCATGGACTTTTGTTGCTAAGGTCACTGCAGGTTGGTACAAACCTGATAGTGCAAAAAACAACAGTCAAGCTTATCAAATTGCTACTTTTTATACCCCGGACGCCCACGTTAATCTTGGGGCATTCTATGCATACCAACATATCAACTTTAGAAGTGCCTCCTCTCCATCAAAACAAGATAGAGCTGGATATTCTTTCACATTATTACAAGATATAGATAATATTGGTTGGTTTGGGCCAAGTGGTAAGGGTAACTATATTTTTAATAGTGCCTATAATGATGGCGGTGCTAATAACACCTACTTCCCATATTGGGCACTAACATATAAAACCCCAGACCTATTAACTACTATCGAGCTTGGTCGTGCAACGCTTAACTTTAAAGGTGGTCTATATACTAAAGTTGAGCAGAATTCATTAATGATAAGCACTCATGCGATTGAGCACTGGCTATTAGGCTTAACATTTTACAGTGAGAAACTAAGAAGACTTAATGAGCCTAATGATAGGTTAAAAGCTTTGTCTGTAAATGCCACCTACTATATTAGTGATAAGCATAATGTTGCAGGTTTTGTAATGTTTGGTCATAGGCAGCAGGCTTATGGACTAGACATAAATACAGCCTATGACATTCGTGACCGTCAAAATGGTAGCGTTGGAATCACCTACTCCTATAATTTAAACCCCAATATTGGGTTATTTGCAGATCTTAGCCATGATAGATTTATCCTTGACTCTGATACTAGCAAAAAATATAAAGCATATTATCTAACCTTCGGTGTAGTGATGTAATCATTTAACTCTTGATTGCTATATTATCATCCAGATAACACATAATCCTTCCCTAATTCTGTAGAGGGAAGGATCACAACAATGACGTTATAGTCTAACCTTCTTAAGTGCAATCTCTTTATATTAGGAACTTAATTATGAAGCTTGGTATAAAACCAAATGTTCGTATTGAGCAATCACTAGATAAAATTGTCATAATTGATGATATTAATGGTGAGTTCTACGAATGCAATGAAACTGCATTGTTTATGATTAAAGGCTTGTTCAGTGGCACATCACGCGAAGCTCTTGTTGAAAAACTCATTGACAATTACGAGATTGATAGGTCAGATGCTCATCTAGAAGTTGATCAATGCTTGAGCTCATTACATTGTATAGGAATTTTAAATGAGCAATAAACCTCTTACTATTGTTATCAGCGGATTTGCTGGCATGCTAATAGCTGAGCCAGGCGGAGCAATTGCTAATGCTCTACGCAAAATTTTCAAGAATGACATCAGGATCATTGCCCTTGCATATACCCCATGGGCTAATGCCGCATATGCTCAAAATTTAGTAGACGAGATACATATAATTAGGCCTCTAGGTGATCCTAGTGATCACTTTAATGAACTACAACGCGTATTTAATCTTTGTAATCCAGATATATATATTCCAGCCTTGGAACTTGAAGTAAGATATGCCCGCCAATTTTATAAGCATTTTAAAAAACATGGCCCCAAAATGTTGCTACCTGACATCGAGCAATATGACCAAGTATCTAAATTAGGACTACATTATTTCTGTAATAACTTTAATTTTTTATACCCCAACACTATTGTAGCCACTGACACTCACCAATTGACCTATAATTTGCGCCATTTTAATTTTCCATGTTTAATTAAGTCAACACTATGCGGTGCAATCTTAGTTCACAATGATGAAGAAGCTCAGAAGGCCGCTTATCAATTATCTAGTGGATGGACGCGCCCAGCTCTTATTCAGTCATATATTGAAGGAGAGCAATTTATGGTTGCAGCTCTATATGATGATAATAATGATGTTATCCAAACTCTATCAACAAAAAAACATTTAGTTGACTCTCACGGCAAATCCGCAATAACCGTCTCTATTAGTAATCCATCACTAAATTTGGTTGCAAATAAAATTCTAAGTAATATTCATTGGTCTGGCCCTTTAGAGCTAGAATTCATTAGAACAGCAGAAGGACAGTTTTTCTTATTTGAAATAAACCCTAGATTCCCTTCATGGATTGATATTGGCTCAAATATTTCTAATAATTTGCCAGCTATATTAGTCAATCATTTACAAGGGAAATCTCTAACTAAAAATGAGAAAAATCGTGCCAATCACGGAGAGGTTTTGCTTAGAGATACTGATGAAGCGTGTGTCGCACTAGATACTTTTGACACCTTATCAAGAACAGGCTCTATAAAATCTTTTAATGTAATTGAAAACCCATGTAAAACAAACTCTACGAAAAAATATACGATAGCCATAACTGGAGCAAGTTCGTTTGGCATTACTATGCCAGGTTTGAGTATTGCTAAATTTCTAAAATCTAGCGATCATGATATAAACTTAATATACTTAGCTGAATGCTATCAAGATACTGGTTGCTATCGCAATGATTTATTCTCCAATATTTATAATGTAGATTTTAGTAGTAATGAAAAATTACTAAAAAGTATTTCCAATATCACTAAAGAGCAAGATATAGATGCCATTATTCCAACATTGGATCGACATATTCAACCCTTTTGTTCGATACAAGATGAGTTAAGTATTCTAGGTATTAACATGTGTCTTCCTGACTTGGAATGTGTAAAGTCAGTGTATATTTTCCCTTGTAATATTAGTGAAAATAAAAACATTAACACCCCGCGAACCCAAGTAGTAAAAGATAAATTAGATGTCAATGAAATAACAGACAAATTTGGCAATTCTGTTGTTTTAAAAACACTTGGGGCAAGTAAAGCATGTGTTAGAATTGCACACACTCCTTCTGACATTCATAACTTATCATCACTAGTAAGCACTACTAAAGACCAGTCATATGTATTACAGCAATATATTAAAGGTGAACATTTTGCTGTTTGTGGTTTAGCAAAATCTGGCAAAATAATCGAGTCATTAGCAATTAAAACTATGCAATCATGCTCATATGGCAAAATTTGGATGGCTACAAAAATTGAAAAATCTATAGCCAAACCATTTCTAGATACTTTAGAGCATATTGTTCATGAATTTTCTTGGGATGGTCCTATTGAAATAGATTGCATTAGAGATACAATAGATGAAACCATTTATTGTATTGATGTTAATCCTAGACTTCCGGCTTGGGCTTTCTATCTAAACATTGCCAATTCCTCACTCATGGATAATTACCTAAGTGAAGTTCTAGGCTGTGACTTGAACATGTCACACGGAGACATTAACAAACATATATATATCAAATTTCCAAGAAATTATTATAGCAAAACTGAAGTAATTGGTAAGTTATTAGCTGGCAAGGGGGTTAGCCATCGTGACAACAACTAAAAAAAAATATATCAGTGCAACAATTGCACGAATGTCCAACCAAACTATTACTGTTAGTAAGCATGTGAATAACAATGTTATCCTTCTAAAACCAATTCAGGAAATGTGGTATGACACACTAGATTGTGACAAGCTCACAGCAAAATTTGGCTCCCCACTATTTGTAGTATCAAAAGAAACCATTAAACAAAAAGTAAATCATTTAAAAAAAATCTTTAACTTCCCTGGATATGAGCTTGTAATTGGTTACTCATTTAAGACTAACTATTTGCCTGGCGTTTGCAAAGTGTTTCTTGAAGAAGGTTGCTGGGCTGAAGTAGTCTCAGAGATGGAGTATGATCTTGCTAGAAGACTTAATGTTAGTGGTGATAAAATCATATTTAATGGGCCACATAAAACTGATGAAGGCATTGCAAATACTATAAAAAATGGTTCTATTCTCCATCTAGATAATATTCAAGAATATGAGCGTGTATGTCAAATAGCTAGTGACTTACAAATATGTGCTAATGTTGGCATTAGATTTAATTTTCAATACTACAATTATAGCTGGGATAAATTTGGTTTCCGGTTTAATGAGGAAGAATTTAATGTCCTCTTTGAAGATATGGCCAAACAAAAGTACATAAACTTTGTTAGTTTACATAACCATTGTGGTACTTATATTTTAGAACCAGATTTATATGTTGCTAGCATTAATACAATGTACCTTATTATTCAAATGGCACAAAAGCATGGAATAGCCCCTAGTATGATAGACATTGGTGGTGGCCTACCTTCAACAGCACCGCTACGAGAAAAATATACTGCTGGCTATATCACTGGCAATGGTATTAATTTAGCGCTTTATGCTGATGCTATTGCTCCAGGTTTAGAGAAAATACGAAAACTTTTAGGCAATAAAAAATTACGACTTGTCTTAGAGCCAGGGCGTGCAGTGATAGATGAAGCTGTTGCACTTATTACAACAGTTATAGCCAATAAAAATGGAAAGCACGACTCTAAAATAACCTTGATTGATGCCGGTGTTAATATATTGCCAACAACTACCTGGTACAATAGAGTTCCCAAAGTAGCTAAACAACATGACTCTGAATACACAAAGCAAAGATTATGTGGACCTTTATGCATGCAAATTGATGTAATAAGTGAAGGCTCATATTTGCCAAATCTAAAGCCTGGGGATCATATGATCATTCCCAATGTTGGAGCCTACAACCATACACAATCTATGCAGTTTATTCAGTATCGTCCAGCAACAATTCTTATGGATGATAACTTTAAACCCGTATTAATCCAAAGAAAGGAAAATTTTGATGATGTCTTTCTCAGAGATATTTTCCCCAAATAAAAATATTAGATTTTCAATAACATCATTTAATATACTTTATGCGGTAATTCGATCATTTTCTCAACTATTTTTTTCTGAAAAAATTTATATTGGCATTACTTTTCTTCTTTTCACTGCTTATTTGTCATTTGAAGCTACTCTATATGCCATTGTGGGCTCCACGATTGCTTATGTTACATCAAAGTTTCTCTATGATGATAGTGAGCGAATTCGATTAAGTGGTGGTGTTGGTTATAATTGCTGCATTATTGGCTTTTATTTGGCTGAATTTATCACAATATATCCAATATTAGGTATTATCACCTTGATCTGGATGAGTATGTTTGCACCAATACTAAACAGGCATTTACATACTATTTTGTATAAGCATGGAGGCTTCCCAGCACTATCTTTATCTGCAGTAATCACAGTAGCTATAACTTATGTTCTATATTATTTTGCACTAGAAATAGACATAAAAAATAGTTTTAGCTCTGTTTTCCTTCAAGATTACTATATACAATTTTATGTTGGTTATATTTTTATATATATAATCGCCAACCCAAAGATATCATTATTAGTCATTGCGGCTACTGCACCAATATTATACCTTTCTCTTACCACCCAAACTAACTTATCTTATTTCGTCATAAATATGGCAATTGCCGCCTATGCACCTTCTGCATATTTTATTGAAAATCACTCAAAAGGAATTAAAGCCAGCATATTAAGTATTTTATTTTGTGTCCCCCTTTTTTATGCAGGTGAGTATATGCTAACCGTTACCGGAATTCCTGCTTTACTATTACCAGCAGTATTAAGTATTTGGTTAGCATTCTTTTTATTAATTGGTAAAAGCTTTCACCTACCAATCACGACGGAGACAAAATCTATCGCTACAATTTTACAAAATGCTAAAGATAATAATTTAAATGTAGCCTGCTTATCTGGAGCCGGTATCAGTACTGCCTCAGGAATTCCTGATTACACTTCAAGTGTATGGATCGAAAAAGATGTTCCTGCATATTATTATAATTTTGAATACTTTTTAAATTCACGTACAGCGCGTCAGGTATACTTTACCTCTTGTGCAAAATTTATTGGGTTTTTAGATAAAGCCAAACCTAACATTGCACATATAACACTACATACCTTGCAAGCTAATGGCTACATTAATAAAATGATAACCCAAAATGTCGATGGTTTACTCCAAGCTGCTGGCTGTAAAGATGTAATTGAACTGCATGGAAAAATGAATTACTTGCAATGTATTCAATGTAGTGAAAAATCCCCATGGCCAGATGATGACCTCTGGAAAGAAAAAGACTTAATTTGCCCTGAGTGCCAAGGCCTGATCAAACCAGCGGTAAAAGCCTATGGTGAGCCATTAGGACATCACACATGGTCCTCTGCTTGCAGCACTATAGCTGATGCAGATGTATTAATGATTGTAGGAACAAGAATGCTAGTTGGCAGCGTTATTCAGTTATTAGATTTAGCTAGGGCTAACAATACTACTGTTATATTTATGAATGATTCTCTAGTTGCTACACAATATTATGAAGGCGATACAATATTATATAATCGTCTAGAGCACAGCTTGCCCACTATTAAAATTTTATTAAATATTTAAGATTTGTGGTGCCAGATAGGCACCACAAAATATTAAGATAAGTTATCAACAGCTGTATTGAGTTCAATAACTGCATCGATCGATTTTTGCAAAGATGATATTTCATGATCTTGTAATGCTATCTCAACAATATCCTCAACTCCTTCGCTACCAATTTTTACTGGCACACCAACGAATAATGGTTCTTTTATCCCATATTGGCCAACAGCTAACTTCGCTGCACATGGTAAAATTCTTTTCTTATCAAGTAAGTAAGATTCTGCCATAGAAATTGCAGAAGTTGCTGGGGCATAAAAAGCTGATCCTGTTTTCAATAATCCAACTATCTCACCACCACCTTTTCTAGTCCGCTCAACAATAGAATCAAGCCTCTCTGCAGATATTTTTCCTTCTGCAACCATCGTATCCAAGGTAACACCTGCAATATTGCTCAAACCTGTAAGTGGCACCATAGTATCGCCATGACCACCCAAGACATAAGCCTGCACTTGGTTAACAGAAACTCCAAACTCCCAAGCTAGAAATGTTCTAAACCTTGATGAATCTAGCACTCCAGCCATACCAACAATTTTTCTATTTGAAGAGCCTGAGTGATCCTGTAAAACTCTAACCATTACATCAAGCGGATTAGTAATACAAATAACAAATGCATCAGGACAATATTGCTTAATTCCCTCACCTACTGATTTCATTACTTTTGAATTGATATCTAATAAATCATCTCTGCTCATACCAGGTTTTCTTGCAATCCCAGCAGTGACAATAACTACATCAGCATTTTCAATATCTTTATAGTCATTACTACCAATAATAGTCGCATCAAAACCCTCAACTGGCGCACATTGAGCTAAATCTAAAGCCTTACCTTGAGGTAAACCCTCTGCTATATCAAAAAGAACAACATCTCCGAGATTTTTTAATAACGCTAAATGAGCTAGAGAACCACCAATATTTCCGGCACCAATTAATGCTATCTTTTTCCTTGTCATTTCGACGACTCCTAAAAAATAAAATTATTGTGGGTAGTGCTCAGGGTATGCAACCCTAGCAACTCCAGTGTCTACAGCAGCTCTAGCCACAGCAGATGATACTTTTTCTTTCAACCTAGGATCTAGTGGCGTTGGAATAATATAATGCGGTCCAAATTCTAAAGAATCAACCCCATAAGCCTCCAAAACTTCTTGCGGCACCTTCTCTCTAGCAATATCCTTTATTGCATGAGTCGCGGCAATAAGCATTTCCTGATTAATTGTTTTCGCTTTTACATCTAAAGCTCCCCTAAAGATATAAGGAAAGCATAAGACATTATTCACTTGGTTTGCATAATCACTTCTACCAGTTGCCATGATCAAATCATCACGAGTTGCAAAAGCTAAATTAGGATTTATTTCAGGATCTGGGTTTGATAAAGCAAACACTACAGGGTTTGGGCGCATACTTTTTAACATCTCTGCAGTAACTAAATTAGCACCCGAGACACCAATAAAGACATCACTATCAGAAAGCGCATCAGCTAAGGTTCTTTTATCCGTCTCAATAGCAAAAGCAAACTTAAAAGGATTTAAGTCACCACCTCTACCAACGTGAATAATACCTTTTCTATCAACCATATAGATATTATCTTTACGTAAGCCTAAAGATAGTAATAGCCGCATAGAAGCAATACCAGCAGCTCCAGCGCCTAAGCAAGTAAGCTTAACTTCACTTAATTTTTTGTTTTGTAAACTTAGAGCATTTAATAACCCTGCGGCAATAATAATAGCTGTACCATGCTGGTCATCATGAAATACAGGGATATCTAATCTTTCTTTTAACGCCTGCTCAATTTCAAAGCATTGTGGAGCTTTAATATCTTCAAGATTAATACCTCCAAATGTAGGAGCTATCCTCGCAACCGTACCAATAAAAGCTTGTGGACTATCTGCATCAATTTCAATATCAAATACATCAACGTCAGCAAACTTTTTAAATAAAACTGCTTTACCTTCCATAACAGGTTTGCTTGCTAATGGTCCAACATTACCTAGACCTAGCACTGCGGTCCCATTTGTGATCACACCAATTAAATTGCCTTTAGAAGTATAACGATATGCATTTTCTGGATCTTTGGCTATTTCACGTACTGGCTCAGCAACCCCGGGGCTGTAAGCTAAAGCAAGATCTTTTTGTGTTTTAGTCGATTTGGTAATATTAATGCCTAACTTACCTGGTTTAGGAAATTCATGGTAATCAAGCGCCTCTTTAATAAATTTATCTGTTGTATTATCACCCATATAGAAACCTCATCCTTTAATACAAAAAAAAGCGCCAGATGGCGCTTCTTCTCACATGCTTCTTGGCGCTATGAATTAGTTTAGCTACTTTTTACCACCGTAGCGTCTGGCAAAATCATCAACTCGACCAGCGGTATCCATAATCTTCTGTTTACCAGTATAGAATGGGTGACACATATTGCATACTTCAACATGTAAACTACCATCTACAATTGTAGATCCGGTTTCGAATTCATTGCCGCAAGAGCAACGTACATTTAGTGTGCTGTATTCAGGGTGTATATCAGCTCTCATAGCAGAACCTCTTCTAATAAGTTAGACAGTTAATGAAATATAGTATTAATTAAAGCGTGATAATAACCAATGCTAAGCATAAAAGCAAATTCTACCAACCGGCAGGCTCACCTTCACGCCAATCATTGATCATTTTTGGCGCTCGGACGCTAGATGAACAATCCCAGCTCAAATGTCCTGTTGATTGTTCACAGACATCCTTAACCGCTTCTTGAGCATCTTTATACACGCCCAACTCTAAATCATCCAAACCTAGGCGAAAAATTTGACCAGTATCACTACGTTGTTCTACCACCCAGAATACTCCCAACCTAGTTCTTAAATGCCACATACTGCACTCCTTTACTTCTATTTAATGGCAACAACTCTTTAAATTCTAAGAAGGTGTTATATAATCATTATTCAAAATTTATATATAAAAGAAAATAGCGATGTTCTCACAAGTGAATAAGAAAAATTCCCCGATTGGCATTTTTGATAGTGGCCTTGGTGGTTTAACTGTTGCAAATGCTGTTAACTCACTCATGCCAACAGAATCTATTTTTTATTTTGGTGATACCGCACACACACCTTGGGGAAATAAGTCAGCTATTACTATTAATAGCTATGTAAGTAAAATCACGGAATTTTTAATCACTCGAAAATGTAAACTAATTGTTGTCGCTTGCAATACTGCAGCCTCAGTAGCATTAGATAAAGTTAAAGAGATTGCTAGCTGGCATGATATAGAGGTGCTCAATGTTATTGATCCCGTCATTGAATATATTGATGATAACTTTGAAAATACTACAATTAGTTTAATTGGTACCAAGCAAACGGTAAAAACTAATACCTATGGGCAAAAACTTTCAGCTCTACAAAAAAAAATAACTATAAATGCTGTAGCAACTCCATTACTAGTACCTCTCATTGAAGAGGGCTGGGTAGATAACGCACCAATGCGTGAAACCTTGAGTAAATATATTGCTAGTATTGATAGTCATAGCAAAGCTCTTATTTTAGGGTGCACTCACTATCCAGTACTATCGGATCAACTTCAGATGCTACTACCTAAGATGCAAGTAATAGATTCAGCAAAACTAATGGCTATGGCAGTACAGAGTCATCTGAAAGATAATAATTTAATCAATGATGATTCTGATAATATACATTCCAACCATTTCTATGTCTCAGATGATGTCAAATGGTTTGAGCCAGTAGCTAGGAAAATGTTTTTCCCAGGGGACTTTAAATTAGAATTAAAACAACTTTTTATTTAGAAGCTCCCTAATTATATTAAAAAGCTTCCTCAAATAGATCCTATTTTAGGCACGCGCCTAAAACTAAAGCACTCGCTCATAGCAGAGTAAGAAGAATTAAAATTTCTCACTTGGCATTGTTGCCACACTCTAGATATTATGCCTGTTCGTAGGCTTGCAGCCTCTTCTCTGACTAAAGCTGTATCTCTGGAAGGTAATACATCCGGCGCCGACTCAGGTAAGTTCAAATTTACAAGCTCTGTGTGGATAACATTTTTAAGTGCTTCAAGAACAGGTCTATTGTGTGCATTTAACAATTTATGCAAATACTAACTTGCACTGGAGTATAATTTATTTTCTACTTTTATTGGTACCTCTGAAAATCTTGATCCAAAATATCTATTACAAGATCCTTTTATATCATCATAGAGCGCAATTATTGCTCTACTAAATAACATCATTACCATTCTATCTTCATTATTGAATACTATATTATCTATAAGATTGCTAAAAGCTCTTTTTGATGCAATATTTTCTTGCTGAGAGTAGCCTTGCATTAATTGAGGAACAAATGCTTCAATCTCATGCATGATAGAATTTATATTTATTATTCTTGTTTCAGGAATGTCTACAATAGGATGACCTTCTAAATTAGCAATTAGTATTTGGAAATCATTAATGTCATAACGATATTGTATTTTAGTGCCATTATTATTGAGATGAGAATGTTGTGACACACTATAAAGATGCTTCACAAACACCTCTCTTATATCACATCCAGCACATTCAATATTGTAACTTTTCACTGCAATCCAGGCCATTGCCAATAATCGTTTATCTACTGCTGATAATTCAATAAAGCTATAGCCAGACTCCATCTCAATACCACCTTCAGACTGCATCGCTTCAAACACATGTATTCCATCATCGTGCTGATCTACATCCCAACTAGCCAACTACTGCAGGATGATTATTTATAGCAGCATTGCTCAATATTTTGCTATCTGGTTTACAAATAGCATCTATAATTTCTGGAAATTCATATTGGCCATTTACTTTGGCCAACAACCTATCTATCACGTTATAATTGCCACGCTCAATTGCCGATAATATTAATTGGTTAGCTTTATCTGCAATCACTGGCAATATATATTCATGTTTGTATGCATTTGTTATTGCACCATCTGGCCACTTAATCTGTTTGTTATACAAAACCCATTCAACAAGCTCAATATCCCCGACTACAGCACCCCAATGAAGGACTGCATATATATCATCAACAACTAATGGGAACTCATAATTTCCCTCATAATTTTTTCTGAATAAAGTTTGTATGATTTCGCCTCTTTGGTTTCCAGCAACCAATGCGTTGGCTAGTATTCTGTTATTATGTACATGTAGATTATTAACAACATCTGGAAATTGATAAGAGTCATCTTCGTTTAACAATAGTAGCTCTTGAAAAAAATCAACATTCCCAAATTTAACTATAATTGCTAATGTGAAATTATCTTGATCTGCAAGACCTTTTACAACTGATGGATACGTTAATAACGATGAAAAATTATGCCAGTGTCCTGAAATAGACGCAATTGTGATAGCATTAAATGCATTTCCATCCACATAAATAGCTTGTGTTAATCTTGGGTCTCCATCTAACACACCCCGTAAAGCACCACGTTTTCCGTTATAAACATTCTTAAGGAAAACATTTTCCTGTTTTGCTAATTCAAATTCTAAGTCATCTTTAAGCGACATCTTTTCAACTCATATTTTAATTTTAAACTCGTTTTTAGAGAACTATTGGCTTAACTAGGATCTGAAACATTTTCAAGCTGTTCCCAGTAAACAGCAAGATATAGTAAGTTGCAAAACCAAATATGTCAAACATATAACAACATTATGATAAAAATATCTATATAGCTGATATAATGCATTAATTATTTCTATTTTAGTGGTCTTTTATAGAGTAAATTTTTAACATACGCTGTAATTACACTGACTATGAGCTGTAACCAAAAGGTACAGTCAAAAAAATGAATGTCACATTGATATTTTTCTGGAATATTCATAAATAACATCCCCAATCCTCTCATAAATTGGCGAAACTGTTTTAGGATTTTCATTTAATTTAGAAATTAATATAGGATATTCGCAGAGCATCTTGTTACTCATATTCAATAATTGATTTTCTACAAAATCTACACGGAATCCAATATCTTTGCCAAGTTTTATCCAGTGACTCTTAGAAACTTCTCTAAACTTGTATTTTCCACTCAGTTTCATGGCCATTTTCACTTTAAAGGGATTTGAATATATGACCGTGCACAGCAAATCATACAGAGGTGCTAGCTCTTCTTCCTCTTCCTTATAAAGCATAGAGAAATTTTTTCCATGGGCATCACCATTACCAATTAGAAAATTAAAAATTACACCTTGCAATAATAACAATTTGTTCTTACCGCCCATAAAACCATTCTGTATACGATCATCAAGTAGTGAAAAACATTGATTTAGTGTAGGACCACCTTCACTCTCATATTTTATCTCTGGGGCAATATGCATTGCCTGACAAAAATCTTCCTGATGCAATCTTATAACTTTACCATCATCTTGTTTGCTACGATCATAACGTTCTATTAAATAGTATGGCTTTCTTTTCACCCAATATACATCCACATCTGGAACAACAAGACCAACAGCTTTAGCAAGCTTCATACAAAAAAATTCATTATAAACAGTATCTTCAAACTCTAATATTGCAGGTTTTATTATGTGCGTAGATGGAGTACTCCCTGTCGGAATTGCAATTTTGTCACCCACAAAAGAGATCATTAATTTGTCCTGTGCTCCTGCACCAGAAATTCTAATATCATCATCTCCTGCTAGAAAAGGCTTTCTAGCTAATGACATCAAAATTGAGTCTGCCTCATCATTCTCTAATACTCTGTATGTAGGTGTGTTATCGGTATTAGGAGAGACACCTTCAGGATATACTGAAACTGCTCCTGCACACTCACCCCCAACTTCCTTTAATAGTGCAAAGGTATTTTTTTCTGATAACCCTAAATATGTTGCTAATCTCTGTCTAACACCCTCATCAGGCAATAAACCTGAAAAAAATGATGAGGTTATTTGGTGAGAAAACGTTAAATTTTCTAATGGAAGAGATGCTGATAGCTTCAATGCATTGGGCTGGCAAACATAATCAGGATCATAGACAAAACTTAAAGTAGCATTATCAGAACAAAATTTTCCAACCAATCTACCCAGCAAATAAACATCTAATACCTGTGAAGACATTTACTTACCCCACTTTCTATTTATTTCTAATGACAATCCAAGAGTAGAAATAACATGCAGAACCTTACCAATCTGGGAGCTTTGTTTACCATTTTCTAAATCACTTATAAATCGACGCCCAGTACCACTTATTCCAGCTAATTCTTCCTGGCTTAAATCTTGTGCTTTTCGTGCTTCTCTAGCAGCTTGGCCAAGCTCTTTTGGGCTTCTTATAACTTTATTCATAACATACAATCTTATTGATACCGTACGGTATCATTATATTGCATAAAGCAACTTCCATCAACATTAAGTTCCCGTTCGGTAACAAAGGCTGCAATAGATCATATAATGTCATTAATGATACCGTACGGTATCAATAACTAAGACTAGTATAAAAATAGGAAATGTTAGCATTTAGATAAATGCACACTTAGACTATAGGAATATAGTGCTTACGTAGAAAATTTTAATAGCTATGTACGCAACCCTGATAATCTACAACTCTATAATTACCATTTTCCATACTAAGATAATTGGGTCCTATAGGAGATTTACCATAACCACCTGGTATATCTAATACATATTGAACCTGTGCTAATCCAGAAAATCTTCCATGTAATTGCCGTATTAGCTCTTGGCCTTGCTCAATACTTACTCGAAAATGCGAAGTTCCAGGAGCCAGATCTGGATGGTGTAAATAGTAAGGTTTAACTCGATGTTTAACAAATAAGCGCATCAATTTACCTAAAGTTTTAATATTATCATTGATGCCTTTTAGTAATACGCTTTGACTAAGCAACACTACACCACTATCAACCAGGGCATTTAGTGCAGCGATAGACTCGATGGTAAACTCATCAGGATGATTCATATGCACAACAACATATACTGGTGTTCTAGAGCTTAAAACTTTTAATAGTGAGGTATTTATAAGCTCTGGTGCCACGCTAGGAACACGGGTATGAATACGCACTACTTCAACATGCTCAATTGCATTTATTTTATTAAATATCTTTGCCAATGAAGCAGGCTTCATAAACAATGGATCACCACCACTTAAGATTACTTCAAATATCTCGTTATTATTACGGATATACTCATAACAGTTTTCTAGTTCATGCGGAGTTAGTGACTTTTCTTTGCCAACAGTTTCACGACGGAAACAAAATCTGCAATAAACTGGGCACACACTTATAGGTTTTAGTAGGACTCTATCTGGATATCTATGCACTAAACCTTTTACTGGTGAGTGCTCATTGTCACCAATAGGATCCACTAATTCCTCAGGTTGAACTACAAGTTCTGCATTTGTTGCCAAAAATTGTTTTGCAATTCCTGGTGAGCCAAGTAGTTCTTTTACCGTTGAGGTTAGTGATACTGGATATTGTTTTGTTAATGTCTTTTCAGTGATACTCATAATAATTATATATTTAGTGTAAGCTGGGATAATAACATATATCAGATATATTGTAATATAGAGCTCAAAATATTGAAGTATTTCATGTTTAGGCCTGCTAAAACCAAACCTATTTAATTTCAGCAGTCCTAAAGCTAAATTCAATCCCGTGCACCACTATTGCCTCCAGAAGAGCCACTACCAAAGCTATTGCCATGGAGTAGAGTCTAGCATTTTCAACCAAAGTCTACTGATGCCGATATCATACCTTTGTTATAATAATATAGGCATTACAAGCTCAAGGGACTAGAATATATATACATAAATATCAATGGGATGCATTAAATAAGATGGCAAAGCCAGGAAAAGGGGTTGCTGTTTATAGACCTAGAAGCATTGGTAAAATACTCTGTTTTTTAATAAAAAAACCTCTCAACAAACATCTCAGTGAAGTTGGAATATGCTTCTACAGGTAATTACAGCCACTTGTAAAGTTCCGCTCCTGAATATAAAGTCATATAGATGTCCCTCTATCGAGGTAGCTAATAGTTGACTTAAGTGGTTCTTTTGATCTAATATTCTGTTATGAAATATAGCGTGAGATTTACAAAGGCAGCATTAAAAGGATTTAAAAGGCTTCCTGCTGAAGTTCGAGTTAATGTCAGCAAAAAGTTGACTGAGCTGTCAGCATCACCATTTGACTCCCGTGCTGTAAAGAAACTAAAAGGACTAGATGACTCTTATAGATTAAGATGCGGTGATTATAGGCTGGTATATACAGTTGATGGGAGAGTTTTAATCATAACTGTTATTAAAATAGCCCATAGAAAAGAGGTATACAAATGAACATACATCCACAAATTATAAAGCAAGATGGAAAAGCAGCTTTTGTTGTTTTGCCAATCAAAGATTACGCCAAGATGTTGCAAGCGCTAGAGGAACAAGAGGATATCCAGGCAGTAGAAGAGTTTTTTGAAAATTCTGAAGAGACTTTTCCTATCGAAGTTGCTGAGCAAATTGCAGATGGTGTGAGCCCTATTAAAGTATTTAGACAATACCGAAAGCTGTCTCAAGTGAAGCTTGCAGACCAGGTAAATGTTTCAAAACAGTATATATCTCAACTAGAATCCAAAGACCGAGATGGATCCACTAGAGTTTTAAAGAAAATAGCCAAAATTTTAAATGTATCTCTAGATGATTTATGAAATTCTCATAGTGGAATTATTTGTATTGCAGGTTGTGTTACTTATGCCTGTTATACTTTATGAGGATAGTATAACTTATATGTCTCACCGGAAATTTACCTCCAAGTCCTGAAAGCTCACTTTAAACACATGATTTTATTTAAAAAAGGTCTCGTTGATTCTATAGTCGCAGTTTACAGATAATTATAGTTATCTGTAAAATTAAGGTTACCAACGATAAAAAGATATTATCGGTGGTTATTATTAAGAGTAGGCAGCAAGGATTATTCTTGATAACACAGTTTTCCCACAAAAGCCCTTAATTTCAAATCATCTCAACAATGTATGTGTTGCTTCCCCCCCACTCCGGTAGGGTATAATTATTGTATTGTAAAGAGAAATTAAGGACAAAAGATGTTTGATGGTAGAAAAAATCGTGTGACATTTGAAGGAGAAGACTCAATAATGGCACGGAAACAAAATCTGCAATAAACTGGGCACACACTTATAGGTTTTAATATGACTCTATCTGGATATCTATGCACTAAACCTTTTACTGGTTAGTGCTAATTGTCACCAATAGGATAGGATCCGCTAATTCTTCAGGTTGAGTTACAATCTCTGCATTTGTTGCCAAAAATTGTTTTGCAATTCCTGGTGAGCCCAGCAGTTCTTTTACCGTTGAGGTTAGCGATACTGGATATTGTTTTGTTAATGTCTTTTCAGTGATACTCATAATAATTATATATTTAGTGTAAGCTGGGATAATAACATAGATGAGATATATTTTACTACATTAGTAAGTTACCCTTCATGCATAAATGTTATAACTCAAACAATTATACTGTGATACTTTACAAAAATATTAGCTAATTTTTCAAGAAATAGTTTGAATTGTCTGATACCCACAGCTTGCTATGTCCCCACTGCTAACATCACTAAATCCTTTGAACCATTTAGATGAGCCAATAATAATGATTGGCATCATAGCTATAGAAATGAATCCAAACATTGCAAGAGAAAAGTCTAATTTATAGTTCGATTTTTGTTATAAGTTCTATCTCACCGAATAAATGCTCGCATCTTTTTTTTACAAAGTGATTATATTCACTCAAATACTTCTTCTTGCTGACGGCTTGTCCCTCATAGATAGAATTATTTGAAATAAACTCCAGACTCTTTTTAATTATACTACCCATCTGCTTTACTAATATTCTTCTAGGTATATTACAAGACTCTGCGAAATCTGCTAACTGATATGCGTTAATTTCATCTGCATTAAACTCATCACCTATTGCCATAGCCATTTCATGATCAAATTCCGGATACATTCTAATATTCACAAGGTCATAGAAAGGAGCTAGAGAAATTCCATTTTCATTCACAAAGAAGCTTATGTTTTACCATGAGCATCAAAATTATGAACTTCTCTTCAGTAAACTTAAGGTGTGCAATTAACTTTGTATCAAAGTATATATCTATGATTTCATTCATGACTTATCTTCCGGCCAAGCATCAATTTTCAATTTGATTCCCAAGCCTTTGCATATTTGCAGTATAGTCTCTAGTTTACTCTTACCAGTTCCCTTTTCTATATTTTGTAATGTCTGCTTAGCAACACCACAAAGGGCGGCAGTATCTTCTAAACGAAGACCACTTTGCGTACGTCTAGCCCTAATAGCCCTACCTAAAAGCTCTGCTGTTAGTGGCTGCCCCAGCTCTGGCGTTTCATTCTTTAGTATTTTATTAGCCATAATAATCCTAATAGAGTAGTCTTATTAGTTGTTATAGCATATAAATTGAAATAGAACCTAGCGTAGTAGGATTATTCCACAGAAGCCAGCATTAACCCAGAAAAATCCTACTGTATTAGGATTTAAATCCTTCCTAGTCAATTTCCCTTGGAAAGACACGAAATCGGCACGGGTGGGTTCTGTGAGGTGGGCGGGACTACCTTCTAGTTACGCCGATACTCGACACTGTAGATAGCAGCTAAGTTTTGACAAAACCATTAATTCTATATGCTCAATATTTATACCGGTTAAAATCATGATGCATCCTCTTTATTTGCATCCAACTTATCTTTTGTAGCTTCAAAGGCTTTATAAATCTCATATAGATATTCACGATTCTGAGGATCATCTTCACCAATTTTTTTATATAACCTATAAATATCATCTGTTATATTTCTTAATTTTAACTTTCTAATGATACTTTTTAAAAAGAAGACATCGGTTCTTTGATCTATGGGCTTTTTAAAACCTTTTCTGCCAAGCTCAGGCGGCATATATTTAACATAATACTTATATCTAGGATAATTTTCTTCTGCAAAATTATCGATAATAGATGCAGCACCAAAATCAAACAATTCAACAGTAAAGTCTTCTTTAATTAGGATATTTGAAGTTTTTAAATCGCAATGTAATACATGATGATGATGTAAAATATCCATAGCGGCAACTATATTTAAGAAAACATGTATGCGTTCTGAGACACTTAAATCTTTATTATCGTGCACAAAATCACTTAATATTTTACCATCAACATACTCTCTTATAAAAATATGTGTTTTATCTTCATCATCCTCTAAATAGTCATAAAATATTCCTAACTGCTCTGACGCTTGGATCTCATTTTCAAAACAGGGTTTATAACCACCACCAGGGTATATTTTAGCAACTAGCTTTCTAGATGGATTGAGTAAATCTACAGCTGCTTTTAAATCTGTTTGACTACTATCTATCACACAGTCCTGATAGAAACAGTCTTTAATCTCATACAAGCCACCTTTATCGCCATAGACATATTTACAGTTTTCATCTAACTCTTGCTCAATTTTTAAATTATCGTATAACTCAAAGAACTCCATATTTTCGATGCCCAACACTGAAGCTTCTATAGTGTGAAAGAGGTTGGCATTCTTACGCCGCTTGCTATCTTTATTATCTTGACTCTCTGTTTTTGCTTCACTCATATATTTTACTTCTTAATTTATTATTATTTTATTTAGTTCAAAACCTATTTCTATGCCCTGATTCATTCCTAGGATCTATTGGCATACCATGAGGTAAAATACCTTTATATGTTGAGCCTTTAATTGACTCTAAAACCTCTTGCGGTGACGAGCCTCCAAACGCTTTAAATTCATCCACATTTTCACTGATTTTTTTCAACATAGCTTTTTCTACTTTCTCACTCATCTTAGGGACAAGATCTAGGCTATTACCAAGTTGAATACATTTAATTATTAAATCAGTATTTGTCGTCCCTGCAATAGTGAACTCTTTACCTTTGGACTGAAGGCCAACATTGCGTAACATCTCGAATGCAATTAACAACTGTTTGTCACCAGGAGCAAAATTGCTACTATCAGTACCTTCTGATCTAGGAAACACTTGCTGTACTGATCTAGAATCTGGGTCGTATTTAACTTGAGTAACATAACTTTGATTTGTCTGTGGATCTACACCTCTGACTGTAAATTCATTCCCAGCATCCTTAGATGGTATCTCCATATTCTCAAAAAATGCTCTACCTTCTCTAGCATAACTTTTTTCATATGCTGCAACCTGCCCAGGATCTAAACCATCAGACATTGTTCCACAATTACCATTTTTCAGCTCAGTTAATGTGTCAACAAATGCTGCTTTAGCCTTCTCCCAACCAGCAGGCTCAATATCCCTAAAAGCAGTTATTGTCATTGAATTTAGCGTATCAGTATCTGCATCACGTGATAATTTCCAAGCCCTAGTTTGTAAAAATGGATCATAACTATTATCACCAAGATCTAAATGCGCTCCTGGTGGATTCTTAGGCAAGCCTGCAGCTAGAGCTTCACCTGTAGACAGACCAGCTCTTAGCGCTTCTCCACTTGTTAGACCTCCAAATCCCATACGCTCCTCTATGCCATTTCCTCCTGGAGCTCTAAACTTAAGTCCGGTCTTGGGATCAATACCATGAGGATTAGAAATTATTCCAAGATCTTCAACCTCAACGGAAGGACTTGCACCTTTACGTCCAGCTACAATCCCTATCTCTTCAACCCTAGAATTACCAACTGCACCAGCAGAGCTTCTGGGTGTCTGATTCAATGGTGTTTTTGTTTTTGGTTTAGGAGGGGTCATTACTAATGGAGTTGGTGCAAATGTACTTTCTACAGAAGTAATGCCTGTTGAACTTAAGCTTCCTGTGCTTATCATAGAAGGTCTTGGAGGAGCGGGATCTCTGCTTGGGCTTGCTGTTACTGAAGTACTATTAGATTCTCTAGTAGTCATCCCTAGGCTCGATGGCCCTGACCCTGTACTCATCAAAGAACTATGAACACTAGGAACAGGAGAAGCT
>JABJGS010000060.1 GCA_018703155.1 Francisellaceae bacterium
CTATTGCTTCCTAATGTAACGTTACCAGTAACACTATTAGCAACAGATAAGTTCAAAGTGTTAGTTCCATTAACTGTTAATGCTCCAGCTAAACTACCAGAGCCGGTTACTGCTAAACTACCGCCTGTAGCTAAATTCAATCCTGTAGCAGTTATTGCTTTATCTAAAGCTATTGTATTTCCACCACCAGTTATTACACCATAAGTACCTGTAACCCCATTGAATTTTGATGTATCAAAACCATTCGCTCCGACAGTAAATGCCTGGCCTGAAGCAGTTAAATTACCACCAACACTACCATCTACATTTACTGTCGCACCTGCTCCAGTTAATGTTAAATTACTTGATATAGACTGACCACTAGCAACTGAAACTGTTCCCGCTCCCGAGACTGTGACAGCTCCTGTTAGATTTCCTGTAGTTAAATCTAAAGTACCAGTACTAACTGCTACAGTCGTTGCACTAGCATCCTTTGAAACCGTAAATGTTTGGCTGTTTACATCCATAGTTCCAAAACCAGCTACCGTTCCAGAAATGCTCGCCAAATCTAAATTGCTTCCTAACGTTAAATCATTAGCTCCACCTGCAAAATTACCACCGATAGTTGGACTAGTATCTGTAAAAGTTAAAGTACTATTGCTTCCTAATGTAACGTTACCAGTAACACTATTAGCAACAGATAAGTTCAAAGTGTTAGTTCCATTAACTGTTAATGCTCCAGCTAAACTACCAGAGCCGGTTACTGCTAAACTGCCTCCTGTAGCTAAGGTAACATTTGAAATAGTTAAGGCCTCATCCAAAGTAAATGTGTTAGCTCCAACTGCTAACGTAGCACTACCAAAGTTTGCAAACCCAGTTGTGCTGCCAGTATTAAAATTAGACCCTAATGTTAAAGTATATGCTCCTCCACCAGCATCTACATTTCCAGTTATCAGTGGAGTCGTGTATGAACCAAAATTAATAGTAGAGCTGCCTAATAATACCAAGTCACCAGTAAAGCTATTTCTTAGCTCTAGGTAGTTTGATGTTGTTCCAGATCCAATCTCAATATTACCTACCACAGTTCCAAACTCACCTATGCGAAGATCTAAACTAGCACCAGCAAGACCTTGTACTGCTTGTGTTCCGCTACCTACCCCTCCACCTAAAGTACCATTTACAACAACAACTGCAGTGCCTCCTCCAATTGCATTAACTTGTATTGCAGCAGCAGAACCAGAGGATGTATTGAGTAAGTTTCTTCCTGCCCCCACATCAATGTTGACAGCCCCCCCCCCTTCAAGCAAAACTGAGGGTACATCAGTTCCAACTTGTAGTGATCCTGCACCGTCACTGATATTCAAAACATCACCACTATTAATATCTTGTTGAGCAGTTATTGCTGTTGTAATGTTTGTGGTTACAGCATAAGCAGTTAAAGACCATCCATAGCATGTCATTAGTAGGAGGTATTTTATACTTTTCAAGGTAAACCCTTCCCTGGTTTTTTTCACCATCTATTCATGTAGAATGTTAGTAAGTCAGTAGAGTTTTGGCCACAAATTATGTTATTTAACTTGAAAACTGTTAGAATAATGGCACTCCTTGTTCTATGTCATACAGGACATTGTCGTTCAAACTATACAGATAACTATATACATACATCGCGTTTCAAAATCTTTACTAGTGCAAAAATTAAGGACAATTTACCTCTTTATGTATATATTGAAGGTGATGGTAATGCTTGGGATTCAAAATATAAGTTAAGCTCTGATCCGACACCTAGACGTGATACTGTACTTGACCTAGCAGAACTTGATAGCCATCCCAATGTTCTTTACATAGCTAGACCATGCCAATTTCTATCTGCTAAAGATCTAAAGGGGTGTGAATCAAAATATTGGTCTAAATCTAGGTACTCTAAAGAAGTTATTGAATCTATTAGTATGGTTATTGATCATTATAAAAAGCTGCACTCTACTGAAACCATTCATTTAATTGGTTACTCAGGTGGCGGAACCATTGCAAGCCTTTTACCAATTTTTCGTAATGATGTATTATCAGTGCGAACCATTGCAGCAAACCTTGATCATAAAACACTCAGCACAACAACCAAAACTTCTCCTTTAACTAATTCATTAAATCCAAGTGACTTTATCAATATCTATCCCAAAATTCCTCAACATCATATCGTTGGCGCTAAAGATGAGTTAATTGACAGTGACACTATTCTTAATTTTGCAACTCTACAGCAACATAATAACTGTGTAATGGTTTCAATATTTAAAAATAAACATCATAATGGCTGGAGAAAAATTTGGAAAAACTTACATTCTGAACCAGTACCAAAATGCTAAATTTTCACATTACAACACAGGCTGCCTGTATTGTAAGATATACTATTATTTTTTAAGACATATTCCTTGTCATCTATTGAAACCTTGAGACCTTCTAATATTGTTGTATTTTGCTCTTGAGCTAAAAGCTCAAATTCGTCAATTACTTTTAATGTTTTTTCTAAGTTAACAATATCATTGCTTGTATTAATATCAGTTAACGATTGCTCTACTGGTGATTTGGAAACATGTTGTTTGGCTATACCGGGTACTATTTTACCATTGAGTATAATAGCTTTAGCATTCAAGCTTAGATATTGAGCACTAAAATCAATGTTTGAATCATTCATCACTATCGCTGCCCCCTGTCCATCATTAACTATAACAGTTTCTGCATTGAGGATTAAACTATTACATTGCACCTTCATTTTATCAGCATTAACATTAAATTTTTGAACCTGCACATTCATCATATTATATTTCAAATCAACCATATCCAGCCATGCATGCATTGCCTTACCCTGCAACTTCATATTAGAGCTATTTATTATAGAGGTGTTTCCAATCTCTAAATTAGAAAGTTTTTCAACATTAAAAGTTATCTCATTTGCACTAACAATATATTTATCCGAAAAAACATCATATTTAACAGCTCGCTCTTCTATGCTAGAAAAACCCTCCCTAGATAGCAACGTATTGGCGCTGAAAGTAATTGTAGTTAAAGTCTTATCGTAAACCATGCTCATTTTAGTGTTTTTAGTTTTCAAATTGACAGACTGCTCATTATTATTAATTTCAGTAATAACTTCAGTGGTATCATCTATAGATATAGCATTAAATTCTGTAGTTAATTCATTTAATAAGTTCTCATGCATACTTAGTGATGACAATGCCCCGACAATCCAAACTCCTGATGTATTTACAGAGCAAAACACCATCACTTGCTCACCAACTGCATATGAAACATTCAAATAGTGATGATAATTATTATCTGCATCCTGTAAGACGCCAGCCGTTATTTCATCACCACCAATAATTTGCACTTCGTATTTATGATGCTTTACATTTTCTTTAACGACTATCGCTAATGCAAATACATCAGTGTTATTTATACGTTCAGGTAATGCACAATTATTTCCAAGTCTATAACTATATACAATTTTATTTGAGCAATTGAAAGTAATATCGATAGCTGCCACAAAATAAACAGCATTATCATAATTAACATAATCACCTAGCTCAATATTTTCTAATGCCTCATTAGTTCTCAGCGTTATTGCATTATTTGTATAACTTTTATTTACAATCATATTTACAGGAAGCTTTACAGGTTTCTTATGATTTATTGATAACAATATATTATTATTTTTGATAGTAAAGAAATCTGTAGTTTGGCAAACCAACCTTTGCAATATAGTGAAATCTGATTCATCTGGGAGTTGCACTATACAAGACCCAATATCTTCATATTTTTGTTCTTGTTGTACTATCGAGCAATCATGTTTATTTAATAAATTCACAATCAACTGTGAACGACTCATATTATATACATAAAAACCTCCACTTAGCGTTGCACTAAATAGTGATTCGGCTAATGTTAACTTTATTGCCACTTCAGTCATAGTTATAGTTTCACATGCAACAGTTACTACTAGTTGTATCTCGTAATCTTTACTTCCCTGCTCTTTCCAAACAATAGTTGCCCTACTTCCAACTTCAATATTTATCTCATGGCATAATGGTACAATAAGCTTTACTACATACACTGATAGCATATTTATTTCACTAGAAGCATCCAGTGAGGCAATTTGCAAATTTCTATTATTAAGCTTCAAGTAATACATATCCGTTAAATTAACGAAAAAAAAACTAAAAATCACTACTATTAACGCCATGTTGATATACACATGCTCTTATTTTTAAGTTAGCTTATCTATACTTCATATATACATAAGCAATGAAATAGGTGTATATTCATGCCAGCATATACAATAGATAATAAAAATGTACCAATACAGTACTTAGTTCTCGAAGGTGGTGGAGTTAAAGGTGCAGCTTATCCTGAAGCTTTAAAGACAATGGATGAGGATGGACTATTAGATCATATTGAGTGTGTGGCTGGTAGTTCTGCAGGTGGTATAACCGCTTTTCTTATTAGCATGGGCAAAACTCCAGATGAAGTAAAAACAATAATGGCTGATATTGATTTTAGAGAGCTAAATGATAATGATGAGCCTTTTTGGACTGAAGCTATGGGTCTGTCAACACATACTATTGATGGTTCCTATGCTGGTGGTGTAGAAAAGTTAATTAGAGCTGCAACATCTGTAGATGAGCATGGCGACAGCACTTTTGGTATGTATAAAGGTAATACCTTAATGCAGATCATTCAAGGTATACTTGCTGAAGAACTAGGCAACCCTAATGCCACTTTTGCTGATCTTGAAGCTGCTAGAAAATTAGATCCAAGAAAGAAAGGATTGATCTTAACAGGAACCAATCTTACCAAAAAACAACTTGAGTATTTTGGTATGGATCAGGACCCAGACACAAGCAATATGCGTATTGCTGATGCAGTAAGAATAACCATGTCATTTCCAGGAGCATTTGAAGCCGTACGCAGAAATGGTGATGTCTATGTCGATGGTGGACTTGCTAATAATTTTCCCTTTGAGGCCTTTGATAAAAAAAAATATTTACCAGAAGGTGTATCTTTCACCTCAGAGGGAACAAACCCTGCAACTTTTGGTATTGGTTTAACTAGTACAAATGCGAGTGATGTTGATGCTCCAGCAGATGAGCCCATAGATGGAATAATGAAATATATAAATAATTCCTTTAAAGCCATGCGGTCAGATAAAGAAAAACTAAGAAAGCATACTGGACAATATGTTAAAATATTTGACCGAGGAGTTAAAACATTACAGTTTGATTTAGGAGATGCAGAACTAAATGCATTAGCTGAATCAGCTAGAGAGGCTATTACAAAATGGAAAACAGAACGAGATGCTGAAGGTTTTATCACACAAAACTTCAACCTTGAAGATCTTGGCCAAATGACTATGGTTGACGTATCAATAAGAAGATATCTCTGTGAAAAGGAAGGTGAAACTGAAATTGTTGATTTCATTGATCATAATTTCCCACACTTGAAAGAAAGCTATATATATGAAGATGCCATTGGTGAATTCAGATATAAACAAACCATGATGAGTAGACATGAACAAGAAACTGATGAACTTATGCATCAATTAGCAAACTCTGATCGTGATGAAAAACTTAACATCCTAATGCATGAAATTAATAATAAAATTGGCATACTAGAAGAACAAACCAAAACTTGTGAGGAGTTACTGACTTTAGTACATGCTGAAGGTGAATTCTATCGTGATATTAAAGAGACTTTTTCATCACCAAGTACAACAGATTTAGTGAAACATGAAGAAATCCTTGAGGTAATGCGTCAACAATTACCAACAATAAAGCCGGGCAAGCAATTGTCAGACTTTGTAACTAACGTTATAAACCCCATGACTGATGAACTTTTCCCTGAAAATATCGATAAAGATAAGATTGCTGCAGGCTATGCTTTAATGGCTTATCAGTATCAAAATGGCAATTCAATTCCAAAAGCTGAAAAGCTTGATTCATATTTCACTACAGTATTGGCTAATCATTCCACCGACACGAAGTCTCTATCTACCGATTTACGAGAAAATAAAGATCAAATCGAAACTTTAAAAGAATTACAAAGACGATACCATGTAGCAAAAGTCTATGGAGAAAAATATTCCACAGCTGTTGATCTTTGTCGTAAATTTAAGAAAGTAAAACGTGACAACCAAAACTTGTTAACTAAATTTGTTAATTTAACAAAAAATGTTTCGCCTCTATATCATTTCTTAGATACAGTATCTTCATTTTTCAGCTCTAAATATAGAACTTACAAAAGTGCTATCTCAGGTATTGAGCAAGCTAATGAAGATATTAACAATCTTCAAGATAAACTTGATACTTGCGAAATTAAAACACCTAAAAGTAAAATTACTTCAGCAACTGCACCGGCAACAACAACCTTAGATGATGCTATATCTGAAGTTGAAGACCTAGCATGTGACGTGTTATCTTCATCTAGGAATCATGTTGAATTTGCTAATAAATTCACCAGATCAGCTCCAGCTTCTGCATTTAGAGATAAAAGAAGAAGTATTTCATCATCAGCTCCTGCATTTAGACCTGATAGAAGTCAATAGGAACAAGGTATAGTTTAATGAGATGTTTCACTTATTCTTCTTTAAGTAATTTCAATATAAAATCAACTTATGCATTCTTAAGTAAGAATCATCAGGTCACAAAATATAATGACGTCTACCATATCAAAATGTCAGATAAGAGCGAATTTGATAATGAGGGTGATGTTTTCATATTTCCTTATGGTGCATTAGTCACCTGGGGACTTACTGATGAACAAGAAGATATTATTTGTAATGATCTAATGAAATTTACTAACGATCCTACTCTACATATTTATGATGATGACTTATATACATATGGTTATGAAACAGATAACTCAATAAAAGATGATCATATTACGATTGATGACAATGATATTTTAAAAAAACTAGCTTGCTCATTTGCATTGGCACAATCAGCAAAACTAGGAGCATTTGAAAATTCTATCCGTCATACTATAAATGCAACCAAAGATTTGCCTGAGCAACTTGCAAAAAATGGGAAAATTCATCTTTCTGCCAAAGAGATTAGGAAAATAATGGGACGGATCTTTATTGATAGAAGCTCCATAAACCTATACATCGAGCTATTAGATACCCCCAATTTTTTCTGGGATAAAACTGAGCTAGAGCCATTTTATGAGATGCTTACTGAGTACGTGGACCAAGAGGGTCGCTTAAAAATCATTAACACTCGCTTAGATTTAATGCGTGAGCTAATGGAAATGCTAGTTGCAGAGCTCAACAATCAACATTCATCAAAATTAGAGTGGATAATTATTATACTTATATTTATTGAAGTCACTGTAACCTTTGCTAAAGAAGTATTCCACATCCTTTAAATAGACTTGCAGAATCAGTAAAAATATACCCATAGTAATAAATAATAAAGAATGATAATGTTTAAACATATTAACATTAAAAACTTATAGCAATATGCCTAATTTAAAATCTCACATTCGACTCAGACTTCTAACCTTAAGAGTTAATTTCACTCAAAGAAGGGAAATAATCTTAAGGGAATATTTTGACCTATACAAAACAGGCTCAAAATTCAGAACGCTTCTTGATAAAGATGAAAACTTTACAGATAATTATATACTAACCTGGGGGGAAGCCATTGAATCCATAACTAAAAATATTGACCAAGAAAAAATTGAATTTGACAAGATGTGCCTCCAGTTACAAAATTCTCTTGAAACACATAGCTGCCCTATGTACCTTGCTATAACTCCTGCAAACACATGCCGTCTTGAAGAAGATAAAATAAATGAACAGTTCCAAACTATTAAAAAAAAATCTCATTCTTTACAAAAAAAGATTGATTTTTTTGATAGTTGGCTCCAAAAAAGACACGCAATGAAATAAAAAAATTATTTTTTAAATATTCACAATATCGACAGAAATATCAAGTGTTAATTAAAGATTATGAATCAATAACAGCAGAGATAGACGACTTTAATTTTAACCCTGAGGACTTATTGTTCAAATCTTTCATTCATGAAAATGCTCTCAATTTACGCCTGGAAGCACAAGCTCTTATTCTTTATTCTGCTGGTATAAAAAAAATTAATCTTACTGCAATTTCATTATATAAAGCTATAACAGAATCAAGTGTCACGGCTGCCATAGGAAAATTTTCTACTGAGCTGGAAGAGTTAGAACAGCTCAGCGTGATAGCAACTAATACTTATACTAAAATTAAAGACACTCTAGTTGCATTAAAGCTCCTGTACACTCTAAACTCTAATTTTAAAAGTTTAGTTGAAACAATCGACTCTAATACTACATTAGGATCCATTAACTCAACAGACGTTTACAAGAAAAACAACCTCGAGCAACTATTAGCAATCGTCATATATTGCAAGGACTATACTGACCAATTAGTAGAGATGAAAAAATCAAGCATATCTGCAACAAAGTTCAGCTCTCTATCATCCTCTATCAATGAAAAAATAGATGAATATATTAAGCATCTTGATAAGGTATCACAAAAGGCGTTATCTATTCATAAGGAAATAAAAACATCCGCATGTAGACTAGAAGATTTTCTTAATAAAATCACTCTGCAAATCAGAAACTTACAAGAACAAATGTCTATAGATAACTCCATGCCTACGCATGTTTTAGTATTATTTTTCGAGCTTAAATTAACTAACTTCTTGGGAGAATTAACATCCACCACAAGGATCCATGCTAATGTCATCGATGATACTAATCGTAAATGTATAGACAACACTGAAATCACCCTTATCAAATTGAAAAACATCTGCCATGTTCGGCATGAAGAAATCAATAGAGAGTTATCAGAAAAGTTAAAGGTGATAAAAGAAGAGTCCCAAACAAATGTCGATTACTTAGGAATAAAGTTTTCAGAACTTAGATCTTGCCATTTTGGTTTATTGAAAAAAATTTTGGAGTGTTCAATTCCTTCTGTAACAAATTCAGTTTTAAGTTTATTAACAAGACTTGGATTTAATGTAGAATGCAAGTGAACTACTCATGGCTAAAGCCAAGAGCTTCCAATACTAAGCTGCAACTTTTGAGGTCGCAACTTTTCTCTTCTTTTTTGACGCTTCATTGCCACTTGCATTAGCAGCCTTAGCTGCTAATGACTTAGATATGGCTCCA
>JABJGS010000045.1 GCA_018703155.1 Francisellaceae bacterium
CACATGCTAAGAAAAGGACAACATGTTAATGCAGCAACTAAAACTGTATTTGAACAATTTTATGCTTTGGCTGCTTAATTGTACCTGGGATTTTACGGCCATAAAAAATTCAGGTTATTTTAAACTTTGCGACAAAGCCCTGGGAAACCACCACAATTATGAAAGGCTCTCTCCTTTTCAGTTAGACGACGCACCACTTCTAGATTATCTTTAACTAGTTTAACTAGACCTGAGCGCTCATCTGTTAGAGATTTTTCTTTTTCTTTTAATTTTTGAATCTCGATATATTCCTCGTCAAATTGGAAAATTTCTTCACTGCTATATTCCACATAATCTCTTAAATCACGTCTGCAGTCTTCTAAAGTACTGTCAATTTCCGCTACTCTATCTCTACTTAAATCTATTTGATCGTTTAGTTGTCTTTTTCGAAAAGTTATATTTTCTGTCTGTCTTACCTCAGCAATCGTGAACAAGCTGCTAGTGTAGGGACTCCTTGTACGTTTATTTAAACTTTGACTCATTAAGAAAGCATTATCAGGCTCCTTAACTGCTACATCTTCAAGGAATTTCCTCCCCATAAGAGCAGAGCTTCCTATCTCTGGAGAAAGAGCAGAGCTTCCCATCTCTGGAGAAAGAGCAGAGCTTCCCATCTCTGGAGAAAGAGCAGAGCTTCCCGCCTCAAGGTCAGTGACAGTAAGAGAGCTTTTAAGGGTCTTATAAGTGATTACAGTCAAAGTACGTTTTTTATAATCTTTAAGTTTATTTATTTCTTTTAATTCTTCATCCATAAGGAACATTGTTCTGTCAGCTTCATGCCTATCTATTTCATTATTCAGGGCCTTAAGAAAAGTCTTAAGATTATTGAGTGACATTTTTTTTATATCGTTAAATCTTACTCCACCACGTCTTAGCATAGCAAATAAACCTTTAATTTTTAATTTGAATTATATAACTCACTATACAATAATTAAAAAAAACATGCAAAAATAAATTTATTATGATACCAGTGCATACACATGATTAAATATATTGTGATCGCGTGCATACACATGCTAGTTACATTAGTTGGGAGTCAAATATAAAGAATGTCAAAACCACTTAGGAATGCAATAACTTAAATGGACGATACAATACTGAGCGATAATTTTTTTGATGATGCAGTTGGATGTATAGCGTATTAGAAATACTCTGATCATCCACAATAAGATCCTGGGTCTCTTGAGCGGAAGACTAGAGATTTGAATCCTTTCATTACTTTGTACCTGGATTTAATGCCACGATGATTTTGCTCAATGATATTGTTTTTATACTTACTATCTCTGTGCTTTACATCTGGAAAAACATTATTAATTGCTGGGTATAACGCAGGCTCTTTATCTGTTGTTATTTGAATCGGAGTTATATTGGTTGTAACTTTAGCTTGTTTAAAAAAGTTCTCTGCAGCGACTTGATCTCTAGTATCGCTTAAGTAGACATCAACTAAATTACCTTCGCGATCTATTGCTCTATATAAGTAACACCAGTTAGCTGGTATTTTCACGTAAGTGGCATCAGTGTGCCACTTATTACCAGATTGGCCTTTACGACGTGTACGTAACTTCATGCCTATCTCAACACCAAAGGTTTGCACCCAGTTATGAACGGTTTGATGAGAAAGATATAATCCACGGATAGCCATAAGCTCTACAACATTATCAAGACTTACTTTAAATTTATAGTAATAATATACAGCTAACATCACAACTTCATTTGGAAGTTCAATGAAATTAAATTTAGTTCCAGTACGTTCATTATATTGATGACAACAATCTCTACAAAAATACTGAAGATAACCTAAATTTGTTTTGGTTTTAAAAATTTTGATGTCATTAGAATTACAATATGGGCAATCCATGTCTTCTTCTTTGTTGAGCTTTAAGTTATTTAAGTATAATATTAGCTTAGGTCGCTGCAGGTTTGGGCTCAGTCTTGACGGCACGAAAATATCTTTATACATGATCATCTTTTTTACAGTGTATATTTTGCACTAGCCATTCACCATCATTTTTTATTAGTTGAAATGCTATAGATGTTTTAGTGCCATTTTTTGCTACTCTAATTATATTTACAAATCCATAATGATTTTCAATTCGTCGAGCATTCACATATGTGTCTTCTTGATGTGACAGTGAAGGACAAAGGTTCGTGAATTCATTAAATTCAGATAATGATGTTATTTTTTTGAATGCAGGTGAAGTATACATATAAGCTTTTTCAATATCTCCAGATTCAAGAGCTACTACCTGCTCTGTAACAACTGAGGTTAAACCCTTTGTTACATAAAATATA
>JABJGS010000046.1 GCA_018703155.1 Francisellaceae bacterium
ACACCGGGACCAATAAATGTCTCACCGTGAGACAAAACACCGGGACCAATAAATGTCTCACCGTGAGACAAAACACCGGGACCAATAAATGTCTCACCGTGAGACAAAACACCGGGACCAATAAATGTCTCACCGTGAGATAATGCCTGAGCTAAAAAAGACTCTTCATATACAAAATAAGAGAGGGTTGTAATAGGAAACCAAGATTTAATGAGGAAAATTAAAATAAAGCGGTCATTTCGCCCTGAATCTGTACACACAACACTAATGAAGCCCCCTATGCTCCCTGCACATATACACCAACCTTCCTGTAACTGTCCACAAACCTTCCTGTAGCTGTACACCAGGCTTCCTGCATCCGTACACAGTATCACCGCCAAGCTGTTGATTTCACTGCGCTATTTTCAACATAAAGATATTAAACATAATTAAAAGAACTTAAACTACATGCGGTTTTTTTTAATTATGGTTTTTATAGTTTTGAAATTAACAACATGGTGATGTATAGTTAAATGTAGTTACAACCTTAAGGAAAAAAAGTGGCCCAAGTTATTACATCAGCAACACACAAGGGTGGAGAGGGGAAAACAACTTTAAGTATTTCGATAGCAGAGTATTTAGCCATCATTAAGAATAAAAAAGTATTATTAATAGATTTAGATCCTCAAGTAAACTTAAGCTCAAGATATTTAAAAATGGATGTTGATCCAAATAAAACTGCCGGAAGAATGCCTCCCATTCATCCAGACTCTGAAGACGAGATTGAAGAGAGATCATCGATTGCAGATTTATTTTTTGGTAAACCTGTTTACCCTTATCCAACTAGATTTAAAAATATTGAGATAATTCCTGGCTCTGTAGAGTTAGAAGAAATTAGAGCATCCTTTGATAACTCAAAGTGGAAAAAAGTTTCAAGTACCCTTAAGAACTTCCTTGAGATTGAAGAGTTGGACAAAGAATATGACTTTGTTGTTATTGATACGCCTCCCAGTAAATGTCCATTAACTAGATCTGCTATATCTTGTACTGATTTTCTGATTTTTCCGACAAAGATGGAAAAATTTTCAATGGATGGCATATATGGGATGATGCAGCTTTACAGTATAGAAAAATCAGAAAGAAGCGAAAGTAACCCTATAAATCTTTTGGGTATAGTCCCAAACATGTTTAGAAAGACAAAGCTTCATGAGGAAAACCTTCAGCTTTTAATGTCCCATAATCCTTTAGCTCGTCACGTGTTGCCTCACAAACTAAAACTAAGATCAAAGTACCCAGAGTTATTAAACGAAAATGCAGAACCGAGTAGTGTTTTTGAATTAAGCTCAAAAGATGCTGTTCGCAAAGAAACAGAAGATTTATGCTCAGCCTGCTATGACAGAATAAACTCATTTGTAAATAAAGAACAAGGAGTTGAAGTTTGAGGAAAAAATTTGCAGTTAATTCAGAAATTGTCCAAGCAATATCTGACACAATCGAGCTAAGTGAAAAAAGATCTGGCACGATGGTTATGCAAAATATTAATGTAGATGATATTTTACTTGACGATAACAATCCCAGAGAGCTTCAAGTGTCGATATCTGATGTTAAGCAGAATAGATCATTTCCAGGGGCAGATAAAAGGGCACTTGAATTTGAAGCGATAGCATCACTTAGCAAAAGTATTAAAGAGAATGGCCTTATAAACCCAGTGCTGGTATATAAAGAAGGAAAAAAATATAGGTTAATAGCGGGAGAAAGAAGGACTCTTGCTACTCATTTAGCAAAATTGACAACTATTGCTGCGCGCATATTACCAGGTAAACCAGAAAAAAGTAAGATTTCTATTTTGCAGTGGGCTGAAAATATCGAAAGATCTTCTATTTCATTATGGGAGAAAATGAAAAATATAAACTCAATACTAGAGTTTACCGGTGCAAAGCTAACTTCAAGCTCTCTTTCAGATCTTTTGGGTTGCTCAAGAGCTACAGGGGGGAGATATTGTGAGCTTTTAAAGATAAGAGAAGAAGATATCTTAGATAAAATCAGAGGGCAAAAAATTAATAGTGTTGAGAAAGCAGTATTGATATCCAAGAAGCCAAGGCATGAGAGAGCTCTGATATACAAGGGAATAGAGTCTGGAGCTATAAACAGGGAATCCCTTAAGAAGAAGATAAGCAAAGAAAGGAAATCTACCCCTCCCAAAAAACAACTTTGTGCTGATCAAGGTGGGGGGATGATTTTGCATCTTTCTAGTTTAGGCATAGCCAAAACGGTATACCAATTAATGGCTAAAGACGAGAAGTTGGCTATGGCAGCAAATCTTGTTGTTGAGCCTGATTGGTCTAATGAAGATGAAGCGCGAGCGGCCTTCATCGAGATATCTCAGTATCTTAAGGAGGTTCCTTTGTGAGCAAAGGAAGAGCTAGAGTATCAACAGCTTTGCCTGACGAGTGGCACAAAAAAGTTAATGTGGCCGTGGCTCTAAGGGGATTTACCATGCAAGAAAAATACAAGTGGATTAGTGAGTCAATATTTGAGTTAGTACAAGTTGATGGCTACATGGAAAGCCTTGTTGAGACTGCAAGGTACCCATCGCCCGGCTCAAGGCACATGGTTTTTTCTTTAACTCCAGAGGCAAATGAGATTCTTATCGATATCGAAGAAAAGTTTAAAGAGAAGTATAGCCCTAAGCAGGGATCAAAGAGTACTGTTTTAAGGGCAGCAATTCTGCATAAAATAATAATAGAGGTCGGAGTCTAAGTTGGTGAAGAGTTCCAAAATTATTAAGCTAGGAAATCTAAAAAAAAGCACTCCTTTAACTCACAGCTCGGCTACCTTGACTTCAATACAAAGAAAACTAATAAATATACTTTTGTATAGCTCTGTTAATACAAATGAAAGAAGAGAACGGTACACAATTAATATAAGAGAAATAATTTCATTGATTGACTATAACAGTCATGATTATGTACACCTTAAAAAATCACTTATAGGATTAATGAGTACGGTTGTTGAGCTTGATGTTTATGCTGATAAGACAGAGGCTGACTGGAGTTTCAGCACTATGCTTTCATATGTAAAGGCTCACCGAGGTGGAGTTTTAGAGTATGGTTTTAGCCCCGTGATATTAGATCTGATATTTGAGCCAAAAACTTACGCAAGAATTGATTTGGATGAATCATTAAAATTACGCTCGCAATATAGCCTTGCAATGTTTGAGCTTTGTTCAAGGTTCGTTGACTTTAAAACATCAGAGATAAAGATTTCAAAGATTAGAAAGTTACTAGGGGTTGGAGAGGGAAAGTACACGAACTTTAGAGATTTAAGACGTAGAGTGATTGTTACTGCAGTAGACGAGATAAACTTAAAAACATCTTTAAGTATAAAGTATGAAGTGAAATATATATCAAACAGAGCTCATAGTGTTCAGTTTTTTGTTCAGGGAAAAAAACAGCGACTTGTAGAAGCTCAGTCTAGCCTGACCTCAGGTGGGCGCTTACTTGGCACACAAAAAACTCATGATATTGGGGTGAGTGATGAGGAGAGAGCCGAGCTTATTTCCAAGTATGGCAACAACAAGGTATCAACAACTATTTTATACACTAGAGGCAAGATGAAGAGCAGGTTGTCTCCACCGCGCAACCCTCGTAAATATTTTTTATCTCTTTTAGATAAAAATATTAATTTAAGCCGTCACACACAGCCCACTAAAATTTTCAATTACGATTCTATAGAAAAGCTTTATGACGAATACGTAAAAGATATAACGTCGAGTTGGATTGCTGATGCCATGAACGGTCAATTAAATAATGTTTGGAAAGTTTTTGAGCTTTATTTGCAAAGTGTTAATTGCTACGATTTTGTTATCAGTGCAACAAAGAAATCCTTTTTCTCAAGAGACACTACAAGCACAACAATGTTGTTAGATTTAAGTGTGGTTTTTGAGCGTAATGAGGAGTTAAGAAAAAAAGTAGATTACACTGTTATTTCAAGAAAAGAATGGATGGACAACATGAAAAAGGAAAAGGCAAGTGAGGGGATTCAAGCCTAAAACAAGCTCTATTTTCTCAGGGAGTGAGCCTGAAAAAGAGAAATATTGCCCTGATATTAATACTGTGCAACACATAGCTATTGATGAAATATTTCCATGTCAATATCAGGCTAGAACAAAGTTTGATGATGTGAAAATGCAGGAGCTTTCTGAATCAATAAAAGAAGAAGGATTACTTCAACCTATTGTTGTTAGAAGGCTTGAGCCTAATAAATATGAGCTTATTTCTGGCGAGAGGAGGTATCGGGCGCACATACTTTTAGATGAATCTCATATAAGAGCTATTGAGCTTGAAAAGAGTGATAAGAAATCTGCAACATTATCTCTTATCGAAAATGTTCAAAGAGAAAACCTATCCCCAATAGAGGAAGCCCTGGGATATAAAAAGATAATTGATCTTTTTGAGTTTTCGATTAATAAGGTCGCAAAAATAACCGGAAAAAGCAGGTCTCATATAAGCAACCTGCTAAGGGTACTTGTGTTGCCAGATGAAGTGAAAAATGGTGTGCATAATGAGGTCATATCACTTGGGCACGCTAAGGTTTTATTGTCTGCCGTAGAGAATGAAAGAAGGCCCTTATATGAAGCGGCAGTAAAACAAAGGCTTAGTGTGCGAGAACTTGAAGTTCTAATTAAGAGATCCACCAGAAAAGACAATAAAAAAAGGTGTAATGAAAGCTTAGAAACAATTGACCGTAAGCACTTAGAAAAATTTGCTGAAATTTTTAATGACAACTTTGGTGTGAAGCTGGATATATCCGTCAACGGCTCCGGTATTGCGACGTGCTTATTTTCCCTGCCATATAATAAAATAAAAGGCCTGGTTGAAGAGATGAATTCTGACAACGTAAATACGGGTGAGCATAATAAATGAATCCAAATTTAATTTTTGAGCAATTATTTGAGCCAGAATCTTGTACTTATACATATTTAATATCATCAAAGAGAGGTGGCGATGGGATATTAATTGATCCTGTTAGATCTCAATGCCAGGCTTATTTGAGTTTACTTGAGAAACATAATCTAAATCTTTCAGTTGTGATCGATACTCATGTTCATGCAGACCATGTAACAGGGGCTGGCGCCTTACAAGATAGCACTAGTTGTAAGATTGTAATGGGAGAAAAAAGTAAAGCAGAAGTATTATCGTATTCACTTAAAGATTTGGAATATTTAAGGATAAATGATTTTGAGCTACAAGCTCTTTACACCCCAGGACACACTTCTGATTCGTATTGCTTTTTGATGGGTGATCGCATATTCACTGGTGATACTTTATTAATAGGTGGCACAGGCCGCACAGATTTTCAGAGCGGAAGCCCTAGTTTGCAATACGATAGCTTGTTTAATAATATATTAAAACTACCTGAGCATATTAAAGTCTATCCAGCTCATGATTATAATAAAAAAAAGTTTTCAACAATTGGTGATGAAATTAAATTTAATCCTAGATTGCAAGTCAAGAGCAAGTTAGAGTATGTTGAACTTATGAATAGCCTTGAATTGCCACCTCCTAAATTAATCGATGTCGCTATTCCTGCAAATTTAAAGCTAGGCAGGAATTAGACTAGTTTTCTGTATATGAATATTAAGGATAGGGATAGCAAGGAACATAAAAATTTCTAGGGTTTGAAGATGACCTTTGGTTCAGTAAGTATAATATTCCTATTCATCCAGAAAGAACCAAGGAAAGAAAATTTAAGAAAGTAAAGTATCGGACTTTGGCTATAGTTGCTGATTAAACTAAATAACCTAGACGCGCAATCAACAAGGTAGCTTGTTATTGTATGATTTTTTTTAGTGGATGGAATGGAGCTAACCTAACCGGCCTTCTAGTTTTGTAATTAAATGGAACCATTGTTATTATTCCTCTTGCAGCAATCTTAGAGTTTTCTATATTTGTTGCTGATATATGGAATGATATCTTTAAAAGCTTCCTTGTTACCTTGGTTAGCTCAATCATCATCAACTCTCCTAATTTAACTTCTGAAATTAGATCAATAGAAATATTAGTTGATATGAAGCCTAATCCATACTCATCAATATCAGCAATATCTTTAGCTCTAAAGAAGTCACTCCTTAACTGGCTAAAAAGAGATGTTATTTTCACAAAATCAAGATGCCCACCATGATTAATATCTTTATCTTCTGCTGTATGCATGATTTTAAACAATGTTAACCCCTCATATTAATGTTGTAGATGCATTCTAGCATGGCAACAGTGCGCCGGTTAAAACAAACTAACTATTGTTAGTGCTATGGCCTGGTAGGTACAACTAAAAGAGAGCGCCAACTCTGAAGAACTATTTAAAGTTAAATTAAATTCAAAACAAAATGAGATGTTATTTTTAAAAGAAGAGATTAAAACTTTAAATATGACCGCACAGAAGTACAATAATTTTGGTTATGTAACTAAGGGACTTGGTGTCCTTGCTAAATCTAAAGAATAATCTCTCTCTTTAGAGAAAGTAGGGCAAGAGGGCTTTGTCGCAAAGTTTAAAATAACCTGAATTTTTTATGGCCGTAAAATCCCAGGTACAATTAAGCAGCCAAAGCATAAAATTGTTCAAATACAGTTTTAGTTGCTGCATTAACATGTTGTCCTTTTCTTAGCATGTG
>JABJGS010000040.1 GCA_018703155.1 Francisellaceae bacterium
AAAACGTGTTTGCGGCATTGGCCCCTCTACGGCGTCAACAATTAGTAACACTGAATCTACCATGGATAATACACGTTCAACTTCGCCACCAAAATCAGCATGCCCAGGTGTATCAACAATATTTATTTTGTGCTCTTTATACTCAATAGAAGTATTCTTAGCAAGAATCGTAATTCCTCGTTCTTTTTCAAGGTCATTCGAATCCATAATTCTTACTTCATCTGCATGTGCTCGTGCCACAGCTCCTGATTGTTTTAACAATTCATCGACTAAAGTAGTTTTGCCATGATCAACATGGGCAATAATCGCAATATTGCGTAAGTTCTGTGACTGCACAGTAAATGTCTCCTAAAGGGTGTATAACCACTGCCAAATGGGTCAGCATATTCTATAATTTAAAGATAGGATGTTATATAGCTTTTTGACTAAAAATACAAGTTTAATAATTAGTTGTGAGGTTTATAAGGGGTACATACATGAAAAAGTTGGTATTACACCCAACGAGTACGTCAGCTTGGCAAACACTAGTCAAGGAGGCCAATATTTCTTGTCACAAGCAACTTAATGAAGATCTTGAAAGTTATCTTGTTTTCTTATTAATGCGCTTTGCTAATGAGCCTAGCATTGTTAAAAAAATTATTGCCCTAGATTTCTTAAAAGCTGGCAATAAAAATGGTAAACAGCGAGATCTGTTACAACGCGATATTGGTGATAACTGCCTTATTTTTTCTGGCCTATTCCCAGGTCAAGCCCGTAGGCGTAGAGTAAACATAAGTTATTTTGTCAGAATAGGTCGGACAGCATATGACTCTTTGGCTGAAACTGCTCATATGGGAAACTTATTGTTTAGGCAGCTAAGTGACAACTTTGTCCTACTTATGGATATTTTACACTGCATACGCGAACTAGATGGTTATACACAATCACTAGATTTAATTGAGGCAGAAGAGTTGTGGTCTGACACTGGTAGCTTGCATGCTCGTGAAATTCTCAACAAACACTGCAATGCTAGCATATTTCCACCATCATCAGGCTCCATTCAGAAACATTAATCTCTTAGCAGATCCATCTGCCTGTTCATGTTAATATTGTTCTTTTGTAGTATGGAAGAAAAGTAATGTCGTCTATAGAGCACATTATAAGAAAACTTAAGGAAGAGGATATAAAATTTGTTGATCTTAGATTCACAGATAGCCGAGGCAAAGAACAACATGTTTCTATTGGCTCCTCTCAGGTAGATGAAAACTTTCTTAATGAAGGTAAGATGTTTGATGGCTCATCTATCTCTGGCTGGAAAGGTATTAGTGAATCCGACATGGTCTTAATGCCTGATTTGAGCACCGCTGTACTAGACCCATTCTATAAAGCTAAAACGTTATTGCTTCGTTGCGATATTCTAGAGCCGGTAACAATGCAAGGTTATAATCGTGATCCTCGTTCAATTGCTAATAATGCTGAACGCTATTTAAAGTCATCAGGTATCGCAGATGCTGCCCATTTTGGTCCAGAGCCAGAATTTTTTATTCTTGATGATGTCCGTTGGAATATTGATATTAATAGCGCCACTTATTCAATTGATTCTAATGAGGCGGCTTGGAACTCTGGTGTCAGCGTTGACGGTGGAAACCTTGGCCATCGCCCACAAGTTAAAGGCGGTTACTTTCCTGTGCCACCAGTTGACTCATCACAAGATTTACGTTCAGAAATGTGTGAAACTCTTGAAGAAATGGGACAAATTGTAGAGGCACATCATCACGAAGTTGCAACTGGCAACCAAAATGAAATTGCCACCAAATTTAATACCTTGGTCCAAAAAGCTGATGAATTACAAATTCTTAAGTATGTTGTTCATAATGTAGCCAATAAATATGGTAAAAGCGCAACATTCATGCCGAAACCTATTGTAGGGGATAACGGCAATGGAATGCATTGCCACCAATCCCTAAGTAAGAATGGCAACAATTTATTTACTGGCAACAAATATGCTGGCTTATCTGAAATGGCTCTGTATTACATTGGTGGTTTGCTACACCATGCAAAAGCTGTAAATGCATTTACAAACTCAACCACTAATAGCTACAAGCGCCTCGTTCCAGGATATGAAGCACCTGTAATGCTAGCCTATTCAGCCAGAAATCGCTCTGCAGCAATTAGAATACCATTTGTAAATAATGCCAATGCAAGAAGAATAGAAGTTAGGTTTCCTGATGCTGCAACTAATCCTTACCTATCTTTTGCAGCAATGCTGATGGCAGGTCTGGATGGGATAAAAAATAAAATACATCCTGGAGAGCCTATGGATAAAGATCTATATGATCTACCTCCTGAAGAAGCTAAAGAAATCCCTAATGTTAGCGACTCATTATCTAATGCTCTTATTGCTCTAGATAACGATAGAGACTTCTTAGTTGAAGGCGGAGTGTTTTCACATGATTTCATTGACAGTTATATTAAACTGAAAAATGAAGAAATTCATCTCTTAAATACTACCACCCATCCAATTGAATTTGAGCTTTATTACAGCCTATAGAAAAAGGGGCCTCACGGCCCCAATTGTTTAGTATAATTCTCGCATGTAAATAACATTTGGGTCTCCAGAATAGATCCCAAATGTCCCTCTAGATACAGGGTTATCATTAAATAAACCATCTACATTACCATCATGAGGCCAATCATGTTGCAAATATTGCATACTAGATAGATTTACTTCTACATCAACATACCCTGTCACCGCAGGACTTGGTGCTGCCAGGATGACAGCACCAATACCCCCAACCTGATTTTGAATGCTTACACTGGTGTTTAAGCTCCCAGGGCTCGGTGTTAAGGTAATATTATTGCTTAGCAGCTGCGTAGCACTATCCAGGGTGTTAGGTATGTAATCTGTACCATTAAAATACTCAACTATAAATGGAACTGTTAAGTTTATTAACTCTGAACCATTGGCATTTTTCACGCCAACCCGCCCTTGATAAAATGCTTTACCACCATTAAAAGCAATACCATTCCCAGTAGTCACTGCTCCAAAAGTATATGGATTACTAGCATAAGCAATGCTATCACTATCTTGTACCGTAACGGCTAGTGCTAACTCTGCATTAAATGGACTAGCATCAATTCCATTTACTTTACTGAAAGATATTCCGCCACCATCATCAAGACTTATTAGTGCGACTCCATTACCTTGCTCTGCAACATTGATATCTGCTTCAGCTAATGCAGAATTTAACAATGCTTGCGTACTATTGCTACTGTAAACGGCAGATATGGTGCCGATAGATAATTTATAGAATGTATTTGCATAATTTATAGTTGTGCCGCCAGCAACATTTCTCGCAGTCACAGTTAACTGAGGAGCCGTACTATATGTGAAGCTTTGACCAAGATAAGTAAATCCACAAGCAATACATCCACTATTTAATGATGGAGTATTTGCTGTTATAGATAAATTGTTTGGTGTAAACCTGCCAATATTACCAGTCTCAGTGCCAGATACATTACCAGCACCAATATAGTTTTGATCAGCAACTCGTGCATTTATTTTTATAATACCAACTTCATCAAAACTAACATTATTAGCAGTAAAAACCCCAGGGGTGCTCTTAGTAAATGCACTACCATTTCCTAGGATACCTAGCCCAGATGTACCATTACGCCCGCCAACAGGAGCTACCAAAGTGCTAGAATATACTTCGATGCCCTCTGCAGCAGCTTCATTGCCATAATTGGGTGTAGTATTGCCATCAATGTCTTGCACTGTCGCAACCACACTAAAAGCTTCTCCAGCTTTCTTAAATATGCCTCCACTAGCATCAGCAGCGCCTGGGTTATTACCAATCGTTAACGCAAATGTAGCAGGCTTCACCACAAAATTATTAGTGCTTCCAGAGACAGAGCTGTTCGAGCTTAATGCAGTATGCATCTTTAATTTACCAACATCTCTATATTTAATACCTACAGATGCAACACCAGAACTAAATGCTACGGCATAAGTGCCTGCTGCATTTTCAGTAATCGCCAAGTTATTGGTTGTATTTGATTGTAAATCAGCACGAAATAAAATAGGTAGCGCTCCAGTATTAGGATCTACATAATCAAACCAAAATTTTAATTGTTGGCTTCCAGTAAAATCAGTTACAATTCCACAAACATTACCTCCCTGCACTTGTCCATATGCAGTAATTTGTACCGTATCTTCTACACCAGCAGTCATATTAGCTGCAAATGGCACAACATTGTTTATGTCGACTATTGCCGCCTCAGTTAACCAAATAGCATAAGGGGCGAAACTAATAGTGCCCTCGGTATCATCATCACGAATATTATCGTTGGCGGTCTCGTAAGTCTCAACATCAATTGGTGATGGTCCATTATTATAGGTTAATGCAAAAATGGCTTGTCCATTATCATCTGAGGCGAATGTATAGATCGCTTTACCATCAGCTGTATTAGTATCAGCAAAGCTACCTGCACCTTGTACTTTTGTCCAAGAGCCTATATTTGTGCCGGTATCTAAAGTTATTGAGCCAGTATAATCTGTAACCGTTGCTGTAGAATTTTTTGCAGTTACAATTACTTGGTGAGGAGCACAAAATGAACCGACATTAGCGGTATTTATTACAAAATGGGTGACACTACTTCCTTCTACACAGAGGTTTCCTAATTCAACTTGCTGAGCAGCAATGCTGTCATAAGTTACTCTAGATGTATTTTTCATATCAACCTCTTTTCCAGAGATCGCTCCAACAACAACCGTGGTACCTTCTACTGTTGTCTTTTTACTAGAGTAAATAAAAGCGTTTATAGTTGTATTTGATTGTACGGTTACACTTTTATAGCTATAGATGAACAATTGTTTAGCAGGGTTAGCTTCTATACTATTAAAAACCACATTAGATTGAATTGTTATGTTATCGTTGAAATATAGTCTAACTGTCCCGGTACCAGAAATATTGAAAGTAGTATTCGCTTTGATCTGATTATCTTTAATCCAATAATCTCCTGGGGCCAAATTCACTGTTGAATTAGCCTCAGTAGTTAATTTGTCTATTTTATATGTAGTGTTAGGGTTATTAGTACTAAAAGTTAAAGTCCCCATAGTATCAACGGTTATATTGTTGTAATTTTGAGTACCTCCAGCCCCGAGAATAACGCTGTTATTAGCATTAACCGTTATATCACTGCCTCCACTTTGCTCCTGAAATGAACCTACATCTATAGTGGCTGCGGTAGCTCCACTTGCGACACAGTCACTGTCACCACAGGTATCAGCACAACTACTATTCGAATTTATAACCTTTTTAGTTGAAAGTATATTATCAATATTATTAGTTGTGGTCGCTCCGCAAGAGAAATTAACATCATGATGATTATGAATCCCATGGGTTTGCAAAGATCTAGCAAACAATTGATCACAATTTGGTAGTGAACTTGAGTTATGGTAATGGTGATGATGATGAGGGCTGCCATGAGCTAAATTAAAATATGGAACCATACAAAATAAGCCAACCATTAGCAAGTTAAAGAACCGTCTCATATCTCATCCCTGCTGTTTTAAGATTATTGCCATCTGTGCAAATTTCATGCTCTAGTTAGGGATTCTCCAGAACAAATGGTTTGTTAAACAAATGACTACTAGAAATATTACATGTTTAGCTGTTATCTTGCTTCTAATATCACCTATAACCTACGCAAAGCTCACAGTACATGGCTCTCTAACACAGCAGCCATTATTCATAAATAATTTATTATCTAGGCCTATAAGCGACTATCATAGAGCTTGGCTTGAGCCCATATATCAAACCTTAAAAAATAATGAACCCATTGTCTGTCCAGGGGATAATATCCTCTGTGCTCTAAATAATATGGATGTGGAAATATTTTTAAGTACCGCCTTAAAAAAATATTTTAATTATTCCATCACAGAAACAAATAAAAATAAATATTTTGCTAAACAACATTTTTTTTTAAAAATACAAAATGATAATTCAGTTCAACATCTGTATCTGAAAAATGAACGAACCAAATTAGAGCTTATAAATACAGCAAAACGTGCTCTGGATATTGTTAAAAATGACACCGTCATAATTTTAGGTCAAACACCAAGTTTAATTGGCATCAGCATGCAAGAGATACAAAAATATGAACACTCTAATGCTAAAATAATTCCAATTGCATTTTCTGGACACCCAGATTTACTTATGAACAACCGCAAAAAAAAATCATGGGCCAAATCAGCTAAAAACATTATCACGCTCAAACGCCAGGTTGACTATAGGGAATACCTTGCTAAACAAGGCATAAGCCCTGAACATTTACATGCCCAAAATAAATTATATATCATGGATTACAGCACTGGACCAAGCATTAGTGCATTTTTGTTATTTTTAGCACGCTGGTATCAAGAAGATGGTGTAAATCTCCCAGATATATATTTTTTAAATCTACTTAACCCTAAAGATAAACATTCTTGTAACGATGGTATTTGGGCTAAAGATATAAACCCTAAAATAAACATGCCACTCAATGATAACTTGTCATTATCTATTGATACGTCTTATCTTGATATGGACTACACTATTTTATCAAAACTGGTTGAAACTAAAGCTAATGCTCGAACTATTGCTCCAATGCATGCAATTAATTGGGGAGCTATACAAAATCATGAAATTCCGACTAATACGGGGAAAAGGTTAATTAAATTGTATAAAAAATACATACACCAGATTTATGGGTAGATATTTTCAGCAAAATCAAATAAAATCCTTAGCTACATATACTATGTGTTAATGAAAATGAGAATAAAAAATATATTTCCACCTCTTCTTATGTTTGGTATTTTAACAGGGTTAACAAATATGAAAGATTCAGAGCTACCTGGCTACGTGGCATTTAATAATGAAAGTGTAGACCTACAACTAAGGAAAAATCTAAAAATACCTTCTCAGGCTTTTAGCTTTCCCCTATCAGAGTCTGATTTACAGATAATAAATACAATAGAAGCAAAATTTGATCAAGAAGAAAATATGGCAGGACTTGCTGCACCACAAATTGGTTTTCATAAACAAGCAATTATATTTGCAGTTCCCGATGAACCAAAACTGAAGAAATGGCGCGAAGATCTTACTGATACTATGCCTAAAACTATTTGGTTGAATCCAAGTTATGAAGCTATTGGGGATGATGTCACAACAGATTATGAGGCCTGCTTCTCTGTAGATGACCTTGTTGGACCAGTAACCAGAGCAACTAATATCCAATATGTTGCATACGATAAAAATGGTATGAAAATAAGCGGAACTGCATCAGGATTCCTTTCTCGCGTTATACAACATGAAATAGATCATGTGCAAGGAAAATTATTTATCGATATGGTTCCCCAGGATATGATCCAATCTATGGATTCTTATAGAATAAAAAGAGCGCAAAAAATGCACGAAAAAGAATCTTCATCTCAATGATAGCTATGGTTTATAAATTTCTTTAACAATAACAATATTAGAATCACCCTTGTAAATACCAAACGTTGCTCTAGCACGAGGATTATCATCAGCAATACCATCCATATTGCCATCATGAGGCCAATCATGTTGTAAATATGGCAAATTAGTAAGATCTAATTCAATATTAACATCACCACTCATTGAAGGTATTGGTGCTTGAAATATAATTAACCCCAAGCCCAAAATTTGACTTTGAATACTAATGCTGGTGTTTAAACCTTGTGTTATCGGTGTCAGCAAAGCCCAACCACTTAAAATTTGTGTAACTGAGTCTTGCTGATTTTGTATATAATCAGTTCCATTAAAATATTCAACTTTAAATGGCATCATAAGATTCAACAACTCTGATCCAAAGCTATTCCGCAAAACCACACGACCTTGATAAAATTGCTTAGAATCACTAAAGGTAATACCGTTATTACTAATAGTGCCACCAAACGTTATTGGCGTAGTTTGTGTAGCAACAAAATCACTATCTTGCACAACCGCATCCATTTGTATTTCTGCGATAAATGGGGTGGCATGTACCCATTGTCCTTTTGTAAAACTAATTCCCCCTCCATCACCAAAGGTAACCACTCCAACACCGCTCCCAAGATCTACAGTAGTAATCTCGGCTTCAGCTAGTGCTGAATTTAACAATATCTGTATATTATTGGATGTATAATTGCTATTAATATTTCCCGGAACCAATTTGAAAAAACTGTCTATATAATTAGCTGTCACCCCGCCGCTGCCATTCCTGGCCGTTAGTGTTATTTGTGGTTCAATGTCATAAGTAAAATCTTGTCCAACATAGGTAAATTGGCAAACGGGACATGCTGTGGCAAATTGTGGTGTATTAGCTGTGGCAGTAAAATGATCCGGAGTGAACCTACCAACATTAGCACTTTCATTCCCAATTATATTACCTATGCCTAGATAGTCAGCATCAGTAACACTGGCACGCATTTGAATGATACCCACCTCATTATAATTAAGGTTAGCAGCACTAAAGACACCAGGGCCTTGCTTTATAAAGCTTGCGGCATTAGCTACAATCCCAGTCTCTCCACCCAGAGGTGCTACCAAGCTGCTGATGCTAACACTTATTCCTTCTGGGTTAGACTCGTTGCCATAGTTTGGTGTGATATCTCCATTGGCGTCTTGCACGCTTACTGTTGCTACAAAACTATCACCTGCTTTTTTAAACACTGCTCCATTAGAATCCACAGCACTTGGATTCGCAAGAATAGATAATTCAAGATTTGCAGGCTTGCTTACAAAATAATCAGTCTCGCCACTAATCCCTAAATTGTCATCATGGATGGCATGGAGCTTAATTCTCCCAACATCTGTATAATTAATTGATACCCCACTATGACCAGAGGTGAAAACCACTGGTTGCAGGGTGGCATTATTTATAGCTGTTCCTACACTGACACTATCAACTGTAATAAGCTTCGTTCCAGTGCTAGGATCATAATAATCTTGCCAAAATTTTCAATTTTTTTGTTCCTGAGAAACTAGTTATGATCCCACAAACGCCCGCTCCAACTGTTTGACCATATGCAGTTAAATGCATCGTGCTGGTGGAGCCTGCAACTATAGTATCTGAATATTGGTTAACATTTTCTGTATCTAACACTACTGAGTTAGTAAGCCATAATGCATATGGGGCAAAAGATATTAATCCCTCACTATCATCATCTGTAATATTAGCGTTAATATTATCTGAAACAGAGATATTAATCGGACTGCTGCCATCGATATAATCTAAACGGAAACTTGCGACACCATTGTCTGCAGAAACATAGCTATATATTGCAACACCGTCATCAACACCAGCATCATTTAAAGTACCCGATCCTGATATTTTAGTCCAATCACCACGCCCTGACCCCGTATCTAAAACAGCAGTACCTGTATAAGATACGCTTTGGTTGCTACTACTTTCTGCATAAACAGTCACTGTATGTGGTGTACAGTATGCACCTGTATTATTAGTACTGAGACGAAAATGATCTATGCTGGCACTTTGACAAACTCTGCTTAAATCAATATTTAAAGCCCCACTTGGATCATACTTAACAACCGCTTTAGTTTTTAATTCCACATTTTTCGCTAAGATCGCACCCTCTACAAAAGCCTCATCCCTTAAAACTACATTTTCCTTTGAATATATATAGGCCACCACTTCACTTTTTGCATCTAGCTCTACATCAGAAAAAGCATATATAAATAGCTTGTCTGCTGTATGCCCCTTATTTACTTCAGAGCTGTTTTCAAACTTCAATTCTTTTTCCACAATAAGGTTGACGCCAGATGTGCCTTCTATTGCAACATCAGCGTCATTTCCTACAAACATTTCTTCTACCCAGTACGTTCCTGGCTCTAGTTTTAATATTGCACTATTTTGTATTTCTAATTTTGCAATTCTATAGACCGGATTTTCTGAGCCAGAGGCAAAATTTATCTCGCCACTATTCTTTACTGTAATATTTTTATAATCTCTAGTAGACCCAGATAACACTAAATCATCATCATTGGCCACAGTAATATCTTCACCACCAGATTGATAAACAAATCCACCAATATTTAAAGTAGATGATAATGTATTAGATGCTGAGCAAAAATCATCTTCACAGGTTTTAATGCAGCTATTATTAGGATTGATAACATTCATCGTTTCTATGATAGTATCTGGCTCTTCTTTCAGCTCAGCATCACATCTGAAAGTTACCGAGCCATTTTGATAGTGTGTTTGCACGGCAGAATTGAAGGATATACTGCAAAAACCAAGAGATAACCCTGGCACCAATAAAAAGATACATCCCAGAAAATATTTAGATAATGTTTTCATTGCACGCACACTTATAAAATCACACAATTCCAGTAAAATTATAATACCTATCCAAGGCAATAGTTCTTTTATTGGTATACAAAAGTGACATTAATTAAGTGTGGTTACAACCCTTAAGCGCCGAGATACATAGTCTGCATCACCAAAAGATCCGCGTTCCGCAAAGGAGGTAATGGTGAATAAATTAAAATTATTAATCCCCTCAGTATAACTAGTTACTGTGCAACTAATCTGTACAGAGAACCCATTAGAGCTACCCTGAGTTAAATTAAATGTTGTTGTCGGCGGACACACCAAAGGATTATTGGTCACCTGAAAAAGTCCCCACTCAATTCCACTTCTAGCAGTGAAGAATGCCCGTACCCCCTGAGTTGCAAATTGTTCCAGGTGCCGCGTCATTGCACTGATGCTCACGACATAAGTTGATATTAAAGCTAAAACAACCAGGATAAATATAGATACAAACAGCATCATTCCCTTTTGTTTCTTACCTGTATATCTCATGGCGCATTACTCACTGCAATTTGCTGCATTAATCGGATCTGTTCATTACCTCCCATCATAGTCAACTGGATCCCAATGGTTCCTGAACGTCTAGATGTCCCAGGCTGATAGGTGAAATTACAAGCTGACACTTGATTTGCTAATAACGCGCTACTTGTAGTATTTAATGGAGCCACGGTACTATCATAAGGTTGAGTTTGTTGGATTGTATAGTCCTGATATCTAATTATAGATCCTGTGCTTGAATTACAAACATAACTAATTGGTGTATCAGTAAAAAAAATTCGCTGCTGTGGCGACTCCATACCAAATTGAAATCCAGGAGCAAAAACCACCTGTCCCTCATTACCAACATTACTTAGCGTCATTGTTGTTGCTGCGGGTGAAATAACATGAGTGTTAACTGGAGGAAATGGTCCTGCTGATAATCCTGAAGCATAAACATTAGCTCCTGATATTGGCGCATCAGAGCCAGCTCCTTCGGCACCAATATTATATACAATTGCTCGATAACCATTATTACCCAACATGGCTGCAGGGAAGGTATTAAATATGTTAAATGAAACATCGGCTTGATTAAATGATATCACAGCCGCATTTCCTCCAGGGCTCCTTCTTCTATAACGAAAACCTTCAACAACATTTATCATCTCAATAGCCTGAATGCCACCAACGCTTTTCACACGCAAACTGTTTGGTATAGAATTTCTTATATCACGCTCCATACGTCGCAAAGCTTGTTCTGCGGTATACACTAGCTGTGCTCTTCTTGCTATATCACTATATGACTGCACTGGGTAATATAAAAACCCCATGGCCATAACAGATATTGCGCTAACAATAGTAATAGTTATTACCAACTCTATTAAAGAGAATCCTTGTCTACCTTTGCGTTCTGTAGGTGCTGAACAAAAGGTTGGGGATGCTTGTGTGTGATACTGTGACATCTATCCTTATTACCTGGGTTCCTGGGGTTAATAAGCCTAACGCAGCAGTTGTTGTATCAAAAGCCACATTAACGGTGTAGTTTTCAAGTCCTGTAATTGCTTGACCATTTTGATCTCGAGCCCCAATATCAGTCAAATTATTATAATCACAAATATTTTCATAAACTGACCTTCCACCTACTGGTGGTACTGGGCATGGTAAAATTGTTGGATAACTTCTAGATGCTACCTCTTCTATATAACTTTTACCAATAGAGGTTGCTTGCTGATATATCATTGGATCTGCACTAGATCTAGTTACAATTTGAAATGCTAATAAAGTTCCTGTCATAGCTATAGAAATTATTACTATTCCCATAACAGTTTCAACTAAAGTAAATGCTTGCGAGTTACGGAACATAGGTGAAGCCAGTCTCCCCAACCACTTGTAGTGTTCTAGTGGCAATAGTCAAACTTGCATCACTAACATTGCCAGAAGCTACATCATGTGACCGACCAAGCGGATCAAAATATATTGGAAAATTAGTATTGCTTATTGTTACCCCACTTGGTGCAGTCTTCAAGTAACTAGAAGCTCCCAGAGCTGGATCACGAATAGCTTGTGTAAAATTTCCTGTCGAACAATTTGCTCTAGCATTAAGAGCAACAGTTGTTGGACTGATAGTAACCTGAATATCACATCCCATTCCTACAGCCAATTGCTGGCCATACCTGACGCTGTTGAGGGTCTCTTCGAAGAATGTATTGGTGCTAAAAGTTAAAACATTAGCAAATCGTGGTGCTGCAATCACAGCTAAAATACCAATTAAGGAAATAACTAAAACTGTCTCAATGAGTGTGAATCCTTTCATACTCATAGCTTAATACTATGGGCAAATATTTACCAGGGGCAATAAAAAACCCAGGGGCAAAAACTCTGCCTCTGGGTTCAGTGAGCATAAACTCTTTTACGGTGTTGCAGACCTAACTATACCGCCTGATGTCAGGGTGTATGACAGTCTATTACCACCAGATACTCCCTGCTGATCGTCAAATGTACAAACTGCTAATGCACCTGTTGCTAAATATTCACAAGTCCCTGCGCATGGATTTCCAACTGTCGGTGGGTTGCTTAAAACAGCATTCCACAATTCTACACACTTAGCACTTGTTGCAACACTATCAACACCAGCTGTAGCACCGCCCTCAGGCCAACCATTTGCTGTCATTTGCACTGTAACATTCTCTAAAGTAATAGTTGCAGGATTGTCAGAAGCTAGCCACTGAGCATGTGCTATATTTACAGCCGAACCCAAGGCACCTTCAACCCCTCTGAACGCAGCTGTTCTAGCTTGAGTAGTTAAATCAGCAAAACGCGGCAATGCCGTCGCAGCTAAAATACCAATTAGGACGATTACGATTACTAGCTCAATAAGTGTAAAGCCCTGTTGTTGTTTCTTATACATATACATGTGGCTCACCTAATTTTATTAATATTATAAAAAGTCCGAACCATACTATTAAAGATTGCACATCCTACAAATTTATCAAGTTACCAAGCGGACCTATAAAGCAAGTATAGGTCACTTGTTGGGAAAAATGGGTGCATATGAGCATATTCACATCTTGTGAATGTTAGTATACCGATACTAATGCCCTCCTAAAGCAACCTTTGAGAGATCCCACATTGGCAAAAATACCCCTAAAGCTAGAATTAGCACAAGCACAGCAATAAATGTTATAAGTATGGGCTCAATCGCCTCACCCAAGCGTTTTAACTCGTAATCTAGCTCATCTTCATAAAAATCTGCGATTTCATCAAGTAGTCGATCTATTTCTCCGGTTTCCTCGCCAATGGCAATCATTTGCATAACTAGCGGCGGAAACATTCCTGTATGTAAAGCTGCCGTCGCAAGACTTTCACCCCTTTGTATATTATATCTCATCAACATAATATTTTTACTGACATATACATTATCAGCCGTATTAGCAATCAAGCTAATTGAATCTAGTAATGGAACACCTGTTCTTGACGTTAAAGAAAATGAACGTGCAAAACGTGACAATACTGATTTTTCAATTAAAACCCCAACCAAAGGCAGCTTCAACTGATACTTGCCCCAAACCATAGCCCCACGTTCGGTATTGATATAATATAACCAGGATCCAATTCCCCCAACGAGCACAATTAATATCAGGTACCAGTAGTTAACCATAAAATCTGATGATGCCACTAGAATTCGTGTGGGCAATGGTAACTCAGTCTGAAACTGATCAAAGAAATTTTTAAATGCTGGCACTACTACAATGTTTATAACAGCAATAGCTACAGAAATAGCAATTACCACAATCATAGGATATCTTGTTGCTGATTTTACTTGTTTTTTTGTTACATCCTCACGTTGCAAATGCTCAGCAACTCTCTGGAACACCAAATCTAAGCTACCAGTATTCTCACCGACATCAACTAACGCCTGCATGATTGAAGGAAAAATTTTGGGGTGCTTACGCATAGATTGGCCTAATGTTACTCCACCCTCAAGACTAGAAACCATATCTGTAAGGCTTGATTCCAAACGCTCATTTTTAACTGTACCACTTACTATCTTCATAGTCCTGATAATAGGGATCCCTGATTTTAAAAGTGCATACATTTGCTTGCTAAATAAAATCATATCCGTTAGTGATGGTTGGTTTAAATTTAATTTATCTGATATAACTGCTGCCAAATTGTCGTTTTTAGCAACCACGTTTATTTGAGTTGGAATAACATTGTTACGTTTTAGTATAGATATAGCTACTTCTTTAGAAACAGCATCCAGCTTTCCATTAACTTCTTTGCCAGAATCATTTCTACCTTTATATTCAAAGTGCAGCATATATTATACCTTATATGTTGATACGACTAATAAAATCAACACCCTCATCAACAGAGCCACCGACATCTCCAGAAATTCTAATCACTTCCTCAACCGTGGTTTCTTTTTGCAAGGCTCGCTCTAAAGCAGCAAAAGATAATGGAATAAATCCTGGCTGTGCATAGGCTCTCTTTTTAAACAAATTCCCATCAGAGTCACGCAATGCTTCAGCCAACCCCAAATCTATTTCTAAATAGTTCATGTATAGCAACACGACCACTATAACCACGCTGAGAACACCTAGAACAACCTCTGCCATTATAAAAACCAGCTATCCTCCACTTTACCAATAATCATTTTAAGTTTTTTCTTTACTTCATCAGTGAGCGCCTCTGGTTCTCGACAAGTCTCACACACTTTTTTAACTAATCTTTGTGCTGTTATTGCACGCAGAGCACTTGCTACTAAATATCCCTCAACTCCCATGTCTATTACGCGTATTGCCGAACTAATTGCATCATTAGTATGTAAGGTTGACAATACTAAATGACCAGTCATTGCTGCTCTAACACCAATACGAGCGGTCTCCTCATCTCGCATTTCACCTATCATGATAATATCCGGATCTTGTCGTAAAGCTGCTCTTAACACTGCTGAAAAGGTTAGATTAATATTGGCTTGAACTTGAATTTGATTTACTCTAGGTAACACATATTCAATTGGGTCCTCAATAGTTAAAATTTTCTTTTCTTTCGAATTCAACTCTGTCAAACAGGCATACAATGTTGTGGTTTTGCCGCTTCCTGTTGGCCCCGTTACCAAAACCAACCCACTTGGCCTAGTAATAGAAAACCTAAGTCTTTCCACGATATTATCTGGCAAGCCAATTTTATCTAACTGTAAGATACCTTCAGTTTGATCTAACAATCTCATTACCACACCTTCACCATTTTGCAAAGGTATCGTTGAGATCCTTACATCCAATCGATGACCACTAGATTTTATCTGAAATCTGCCATCTTGAGGTAAACGCTTTTCTGAAATATCAAGTTTTGCCATTAGCTTCAACCGTAAAACTAAGGGACCAATAATTCCAAGTCCATCAATTATGTCTTCTTGTAAAACACCATCAACTCGCAACCGAATCCTAACAACATTATAATCTGGCTCTATATGAATATCAGACGCACGAATTTGGACCGCATCTGTGAAAATAGAATCTAAAAGCTTAGCTACCGGAGCATCTTTATCTCCACCCTGTAGCTCCTCCTCAAGCTCTTCAAATGATCCCGTTCCAATTTCTTCTTGTAATTCTTTTGCAAAAGAAACAATATCCTCTGTACGGCGATAAACTTGGTCTAATATATTTAATAAATCTGACTCACAGACCGCAGCCATTTTAATTGTTCCACCAAGAACTCTTGAAGCTTCATCTAAGGCCACAAGATCTGTTGGATCTGCCATGGCGACCAAATTGTCTCGCTTTTCTTTTGAAAGCAATAACAAGCGATGATGCCTGGCAATTTTCTCAGGTATCTGACGAACAACCTCGGGTTTTATGTCGTAAAATTCTAGCTCAATAAATGGTATTTTCAACTGAACAGACAAGGTTTCTGCAAACTGTCTCTCGGTAGCAATATTCAGCTGGACCAATATTGCACCCAACTTGCCACCATTTATCTTTTGATGTACTAATGCTTGCTTCAACTGAGCTTCAGTTATAGAGCCATTATCTAGAAACAAATCACCAATTTTTATTTTTTCAGCTCTTGGCATCTGTGCTTATCATCCTGAATTTGTTAGGATTTGTACTTTTGCTTCCACATACTTCATTACTGAATGCTCAAGCCCACCAGTTTTTAAAATTTTATAATATGAATTTAATGCTTGCTTATTACTACCCAATGCCTCTGATGCTAAACCTAATCCCAACCACCACTTCATGTTATTCGAATCAACATGTAACAATTTAATGTAACTTTGTTGTGCAAGCTCATAGAGTCCCAAATCAAAATAAGTTACAGCCAATAATGTTTTATATCGCTGGTCTTTATCTTCCTCTTTAATTTTCAGCAATGATGACAACGCTTTTTCATCGTTATTACTTGATAAAAATATTTCGACTTGCTCAAGTAATAATTCTTTATTTTCTGGGCTACTTTTCAAACCATCATCTAGCAAATCATTAACTTCCCGCTCCCAACCAATTTTTTTGAAAATTTTAATCAATGCAATGCGGGCAGGAGTAAACCCTGGGTCACGATCTAAGACCTGATGAAATATAACGCTACTTTCAATATCACTACCTTCTTTAAATAATGATAAGGCCCTATGATATAATACTGCAGAATGCTCTCGCTCACTTAATGGTGTTCGTTGAATATCAACATTAGAGGACCAAGCAAAACTTGCCTGTATCAATAACAATCCCATCAGCAACAACTTGTTCATTGTTTTAGTGCTCCGCCATCATACCAAACATTTCTATATTATTACCCAAGTGAAACCCACGATCTAATTGACCAAATGAATCATAGGTTTTTTCTAATTCTTTATTCCACTGATCTTCAGTAATAACCACTGGTCGCAACAGAATAACTAACTCGCTTTTTGTTGCCTGCTGTCTAGTATGTCGAAATAATTTGCCAATAAATGGTAAGTCCATTAAATATGGGACCCCAGATACAACCTCAGCCATTTTATCTTGCATCATTCCTCCAATCACTACTAATTCACCACTTTTAGCATGCACTATGCTATCAGATTCACGAATAGTACTTTGTGCCAATGGGAACGTCTGGTTACCACTATTTAATGTTACAGTTTTTGTAACTTCTGTAACCAAACTTACAGTTGGATGAATATGCAACGTAACATTATCTTTATCATCTATATGCGGCGTAACATCTAATGCTATTCCAGAGAAGAAAGAATTAAATTTGATTGTCGGTGAGGATGTAGTTGCCCCACCTGTGCCAGTAGTGGTACTAGTCGTAACACCAGTAACAAAAAACTCATCAGTGCCAACCTTTATCAACGCCTTTTGGTTGTTCATTGTTGAAACCCTAGGACTAGACAACACCTGAACATTACCCTGATTAGCTAACATTTCTAAGAATGCGGTAAATTTTCCATAATTAACACCTAGGTTTAGCACCCCTCCAAATGCCCCTGCTTGTGCAGGCAATGCTGTTAATGGATTTAGGGTGGACAAATCTACTTGAGTAGGGTTGGCTGTTGCAGTAGTAGGGACTGATACAGGCAAAGAGGTTGCTATATTAGCAGCATTATTAATATTACCTCCAATTTGAGTCGCTGCAAAAGTTCTCCCTATCTGCGCCCAATTAATACCTGCTCGATACGAATCATTTAATTCAACTTCAAGTATTTTAGCTTCCAGTATTACTTGTCTCTGCAGCGTGCCAACTGATTTTTTCAAATACTGCCCTACTTTACTTAACTCATTCGGCATGGCCGTTACGGTAACCATGCTGGTCATCGGGCTCACAACCACACTCCGCCCCTCAGCACCACCCACAATTTTCGTAACGGTATGATTTATTTCACTCCAAAAATCTGATTCAACTGATGTAGTAACTTTACTGTTGAGACCGGAAGAATCATTACTACTATCTTCAGACTCAGAAGAACTATCATCTGACGAGGACTCATTAACTCCATCAAGCCCTGATGAATTTACTCGTGTCTGCGACGTCCCTGAGCGCTTCATATCGATATAGTTAACTGAAAACATCCGCGTCTGCAATGCTGCTGGATTAATTTTTATTGTGTCATTGGCTATCGTTTCCATTTCATAACCATACAAGCTATATACTGCCTCAAAAACTTGACTAATAGTTACATTCTTAAGTTTCAGACTAATAGTTCCAGGTGCATGTGGACTTACTACTACATTGATTGTTGTACCCTCTACTAGTCCTTGGAAAAATGGACCCACATTAACATTATCCGCTATTACATCAATTTTTTTTGCTTCGGCAAGACTACTTTTTGTATAGCATTATCTACAGAAAATATTTCCGAGGCATATAATGTATCACGTACAAATTTCGGCAGTGGCTTTTGATCATTTAGAACATAATTCCCTCGAGCACCCTGAACAATATCTTTTTTTATGTGATCAAGGGTAGTCGATTTTTCCCCAGATATATTTTGACAGCCAAAAATAAAAAGGATTCCGATCATCGTGATATATTTTATTATTTTCATGGTTAATCCTTTATCTTTGCTACCATGCTAATTTTAAGTTCTAATTTTTGTGTCTCACTTTCAACTAATACATTATCTGCATTAATTTTTTTTATTTTATACCCCTTCAACTCATCTCCCTCATGCACCATGATGTTATTTATAATGGCGACATTCTTGTTTTTATTGTTCATTATGGCTTGTAGCACAATCTCTGTATCACTCTCTACCTCTTCATCAAACAATCCAGAGTAATCAGGATTAATATTAATCATATGATAAGGTTGAGTCGGATCATTGCCATCGGCAAAACTTGTATAAGGCATGAGTATCATACCGCAGACCAACATCCATATAAGTCTTACGTACATTGCGCACCACTTTTGGGGTAACTTCCTAACTTATAGATTAGCAAATTACTCATAAAATACAACTCACCTATGTACTAATCCAGCCCTGATGCAAGCTAAGAGTATACAAAGTAATCGTCACTTGAGCATTTGGATAATCAGAAACTTTATAATTTAAAGAGCTCCAAATAAGCTTCCACGGTATTCTTTCTAAGTTCTCAAGGAAATTCATGATATCAAAATATTCCCCCTCTATAACTAATTGGATCCCGTGCTGATATACTTGCAATTGATTGGGATCCTGAGACTCTTCTTCTCCTCCTTCAGTTTCAGAGCGATCAAATAGTGGCGTTTCAGGTATATTATTCATCGATACAATACGAATTTTTGACTCATCTTGTAACATATGTGTCAACATGTTTGTCATTTCACTTGGAGGTAATAATTGAGATGCAAGAGAACTTATCTGTTTTTTCATCTCTTGGTTTTGAGTTTTTAATAACTTTACTTGTTTTAATAAATCATAATAATTATTAGTTTTCATCTTACTGGTTACATGCTCTATCTGACCATGTACATTTTGAATTTTTCTACCTACATTATCAACTTGTGATACTAACGTATCTTTAGATAACCATACTTGTTTAAAAACAATATTTTCCCATGCAAAATATAGCAATGTAATTAATGTTAATACTATTAAAATTCGCTCACGTACCGACAATCCATCGACCCGTGTCTCCACCTCATTCTTAAGATCAATGAACTTTTTCACTGTATAGTCTCCAGATGAAAGTTTGTAACCTCATTGTTTTCTTCTCTAACTTCGAGCTTAAACACTTCAAAAATCATGCTTTTGAAAGAATCATGCTCGCCTAGAGATTGAATTAAAATCGGAATTTTATTTGGAGATGAAGTTTGACCAACTATTTTAACATTAGCCCCGTTCGTTCCCAAATCAAATTCTGTCAACCAAATTTCAGGAATATTATAATTAGAAAATGCCTGAAGATATTGATGAAAACCATGCTCTCCTCCACTTTGCAAAGCAACCAAAGTAGAATACATCAATTGTTTTTCTTGTAGACTTTTCTGCAAAACCACAACTTTATTAGAGGCTTCCTTTTTAGCATGCTCTGAAATAATTTGTTTTTGCATGTTGTCTAACCCTAAAGATAAATCTTGCTGATTCTGATTCAGTGAATTATATTCTTTTTGTAATTCATAGTAATCATAAAATTCATATATGGTCGACATGCACAGCAAAACCAAGCACAAACCTCCAGCCTGAATTATCTGCATAAAATTCAGTAATACTTTTTGTTTTATTTCAAGTTGATATAAATTAATTGACTGCATTGGCGCTCTCAACTATTATGGATTCTTTAATAAATTGTCCGACCCCTAGCACATATGGCTCTTGTGCGACTATTGAATACTCTTTAAAGTAATCTATTTTTGTTGAAAAATTTATATCTTTAACATTTAATCCCAAATCTGCAGCCAGATAATTCATTCCACGGCTAAGATCTTCTTTCAATGGCAACACATAAAGTTTAGGTTGTGTTTGCCGACCAAAAATATTATTGGCATAATCCATTGACCTTTGTATTTCCATAGCCACTTCTTCCCAATCACTATTCTCTGACTCTGCATTCAACACCAAGTCTATGCTCCGTATTACCAATATATCATTATTAAACAAAATCATTACCTGGCAGTATCTAACATCAATATGCAGTAAAATTATTGTGCCCGAATTAGGATGGAAACATTCAAAAATATGTCGCTTTGTTATCTCGGGAACGTCTATGAACTGCAAATTCAACCCTGTTTTTTTATCATTTCATCAATATGGATCATCTTGTTTTTATCCATTGCTACTGCAAATACCATCTCAGCAGAATCACTACGTCTCTGCTCCGGTAAAGAAACGTAATCTATAATACAATTATCAAACCCATAACTAATAAAATCTTGCATGGCGAATTTAAGTGCATCTTTTATTTCTTCTTCAGGCAATTTAGGCTTATCTAACATCTTCATAACATATTCATTGGGGTTTAACACTACAGCACAATCATATCCCTGCAACTTGTTCTCTTCTATATATGCTTTTAATTCAGGAATTATTGGCTTCAAGCTATGCTCTTCAGTATTAACACTGCCCGAGATCTCTCTATCAAAGAAAGTAACTTCCTGTATTTTCAGTCCTTTATCCTGGCTGCACACAATTACTGATGCCCCCTGGATACTATAACTGATGATAACCAATCCTAATGATTGATGCTCTTCTTCTTTTTTATTAAAAAATTTCGATAACACCAGCATAATCCTATTTGGTTTACGGTCTTATGTTTTACTACATTCCTAATACCCATTTTAGAAGAGATTATCCATTAACATGTAATTACATTTATTGCTTGTTAGAAATTTGCCGATATTGTCTCTAGTAGTGGTTTAAATTTTTAAGAGAGGTATCATGCGTCCATATTTGTTATACCTATTATTGTTAGCATTTCCATGCACAACATTGGGGCTTACTTTTTTAATCCCTGATAGAGGCAACATTATTGGTGGAGTACAAACTGTAGAATCACAACGTGGTGAGTCATTGGGTGATATTGGACGTAGGTTTGATATTGGCATATATGAAATGATTGAAGCTAATCCTAAAGTTAATCCTTGGTCAATAGGATCTGGCAAAAAAATTACAATTCCAACTCAATTTATCTTACCCCCGGGACCTAAAAGCGGCATTGTTATTAATTTGGCTGAAATGCGCTTATATTTCTACCATCCAGACCAAAAATTAGTAACTACTCATCCTATCGGAATTGGTAGAAAAGGCTGGCGCACCCCAATAGGGACAGCGAAGATAATTCAAAAAAAGAAAGATCCAGCATGGTATCCCCCTGACTCTATTCGGGAGTCATACGAAAGAAAAGGTAAATCCTTACCAAATGTAGTCCCTCCAGGGCCAGACAACCCTCTAGGGCAATTTGCTATGCGTATATCTATACCTGGATACCTGATTCATGGCACTAACAAGCCTGGTGGCATCGGAGTTAGAAGTAGCAGTGGCTGTATCCGCATGTATCCTGAGGATATAGAATCTTTATTCTATAAAACCAAGCTTGGCACACAAGTTAGCATCGTTCATATACCGTATAAAGTTGGCAAAAAAAATGGTCACTATTTTATCGAAGCACATGAACCTCTCTCTGAAAAATATTATCAAAATGTTTCTCAACAAGAAATGTTTAAAAAAGCATTTGAGGATGCTAACGCATCATCATTGCATGTCCAAGACTGGGATGATGCCGAAGATATGATAGATCAATCTAATGGGCTGCCAATGGCTATCTCATACTAGTAATCTGACGACGCTCTAAACTCTGTAATCTTTATCAAATTGCTGAAGAGTGCATACTCAATGAATTGGAAAAATTATATTCACGGCAATACTTCAAACAAACAATCAATTATTATCCTGATTTATCTAGCCAAATGCATTAATGTAATATATTATGTATAATCTTTTTACCAACATCTTATAGAGATAGGATCATTAAATTATGTTCAAAATGGCATCTTCTCATCTAGATAATAAACCCGAAGAACAACCTTTGCTAGAACTTTCCCTCAAGAAAGAAATTACACCTCACTCTCGCTTACAAGCACTTTATCGTGGCCGACGTGACAGGAAAAAGCATCTCCACGTTCAAGAGAAATTTATTAGAGGAAAAGTATTATCAGTGTCTAATGAGCCAGATATTGACCCGCATCTACTAAGCAAACGAGTCGATTTTGGTCATCATAGCTTGTCATTAAAACGTGCCATGCAAGCAGTACAAGGTAGTTTTACTTTTATAGGTTGCTCACATACGCGCAACTTAGAGTACATCCTTTATTTATGCCCCAACGAGACAATACTCGCTTCCGCCAGCGATGGTTATCGTCATACCCCCAAATTATTTATTATCGACATAAACATTAATATTCAAAATATATGGAAAGATTTGAAATCATTTTTCACCGCCATAAATTACTGTAAATTTCATGAGCAATATAAAGAATATTGCCAACACGTTGAATCATTAGGTTTATCATCTAAAGGTCATGTTCAATTTAATCGTATTCTCACAACAGTTGTTACACTAATTAATAGCTCTGAAATTAAATATCAATTTTTGCGTAATGTCGTACTCAAAGCAACCATGATTTTAGATGTGTGGCCAACCAATGATGACCATATGATATTTGACTACATTAAAAAACATTCGTCAGGTCCTATTATTGTTTACGCTTCTAATATCGCTGAATTTACATTAATGCCTACTTTTATTTCAGAAAAAAATATCCACTTGCGAATACAGCAAGTTCAGTGTTTATTTGAAAAAATAAATTCATTATCCCCAATAATCTCAATTCATACTCGTACATGTCATCAATGCTACCTAGGATCTAATGGTGGAATACGGCCAAATTTTACACTAGTTTATACTGGTCGCAACACTCAAGCACAACTCAATAATTTTAATAGGCCAGATTTTCTTAGAAATACTAATACTCAAGATCAACAAGCAGAAAGCGAAGAAGAAGTTATAGATTGTTACAGATGTTCTATAATGTAAGCTCCTATGATTTAATAATTAATTGAGCAATCTAAGGTTTTAATAACTCATATATCAACTTAGCAGGGATAACCACTGCAATATTTATTTCATAAAAACAACCAAATATTACCACTCCTATACATTTATATAAAAAACGACTTAAAGTAATTCCTTGGTTTTTTTTCATCTAAAATCTTATTTAACACGCCTATAATGTAAAAATGATATAAAATACAGAGAAAGTAATAATAAATAAGATAAAACTATGACCGCAACCCAAATAATGTCCACAGCCCCAATTTAAATAAATATTGTGCACAAAACCAAGGCATGTTTGCGGATAAAAAAATGTAATAAACGAACCGACGCCACATGTTATTAATATAAATGCAGCATTATTTTGATATAATATTTTCATATATCTTATATGATGAGGTAATATAACCTTGTTCATACATCCGATAAATAAGGTGAAATAATGGTTGCTGGAATCGATGATACCACCAATGAAAATGCCGATGCTCGTATAGATGACTTATCTTTATTTGCTAGTTTAACTGGAGATCTCATAGACTCAGCAGAGGCTGACCAATTAGATGCTCCAGAATTAGATGCTGCCCAATACCAGCCAGCACCCTTGGTACCAAATGATCCTGAAAAAACAGACATGACGGCCGAAGATGTAGATAGATTTTTCAATTATGACTATTATCGCTCATTGACTAATAAACACACGGTGAACGATGAATCCACAGATGGCTCCGAGCCTGTAGTTATTACTTCTATTCCTGTAGATCCAGACTTATCTCGCCCAGCGAGTGATACCTTGCTTGCATTGGAGCAGACCAAACTCCTTCCGGAAAGCATTGCTCCAACTTCGTTTACAGATGGCCTTGAGGAACTATTTAGCTTGGATTTGGAACAACCCTCACCTGAGAGAGATATCAACTCTAGCACAACAAGCCTCCACCAAATGTATCCTCCGCTGGCTTCTGAGAATACATTTCATCAACAAGCTAATCATCTTTTTCCATTATCACTTGATGTTGCAGCAGGACCGGGCACAACTGGTTTTTTATCACAACAGTTTTCTCATCTTCAAAAACCAACAGGCATTATGCCTCTAACTCGACCCTTTATTACTGAAGAGCAACCTAATGTAACAACAAAACATGTGGCTAACCAAAAACCTGCTTCTAATAGCATGCATATGGCCAAGGAAGAGTCTCAATATAGCGATTCCGAACGGATAAAGAAGAAACTTAGGTTATAGTGAGGCAAAAAATTAAAGATTGCTAATACACAAATACCGCCATAATGGCGGTATCTCTACACAATATTATATATATTAATTATTTACCGCCATACTCACTAGCTGCGCCGCCATTGCAAGCACAACCTGTTAATAGAGCCATTGGAGCAAATACTAGTACAAAAGCTAAAACTAATCTTTTCATTGTGGGATCCCTCAAAAAAAATTTCTTACTCTACAAGGATAGACCTTTTTGCTAAGATATTCATACCTAAATGAATTAAAAGCTATTCAACCTTAGTTTCTCTTGATACAAGGCTATCAAAAACCTCATTTACAGTTATATTTCCTAAAAATATCTGATTCACATGCTCAGATATTGGCATATCAATATTGTACTGTTTGGCTTTATTACAGATTTCTTCAGCATTAAATACTGCCTCAACAACTTGCCCAATACTCTCCTGTGCTGCAGCAACTGACATACCGGAAGCCAAGGCCAAACCAAATCTTTTATTTCTTGACTGGTTATCAGTACAGGTTAATACTAAATCTCCACATCCGGATAACCCCATTAATGTGTCTTTATTAGCTCCCATGATACGACCAAAGCGCATCATTTCTGCAATGCCTCTCGTAATCAGAGCAGCTCTCGCATTGGCACCAAAACCAATACCATCTGAAATTCCAGTTGCTACAGCAATTACATTTTTTACAATGCCACCAATTTGAGCACCAATTACATCTTTTGTAACATAAACTCTAAATACATCTCGATGAAATAATTGACGAACCTGTTCCGCAAACACAGCATCTGAACTTGCAACAAGCACAGCCGTAGGCAAATTCATCGCCACTTCTTTAGCAAAGCTTGGACCCCCAATAAATGCATGTGGCAAACTGGGTCCAAATATTTTTATAATTTCATCATGAAAAAAATTACCTGAGCCTGGCACCAAACCTTTTGAAGCCCAAATAATTGGTCTTATTTTTTTTGAAGCTTTAATTTGAAGCAAAGTATTCTTGAAGCCATGGCTAGGAACCGCAATTAATACATAGTCTGAGTCTCGTAATAACTCATCAAGATCCTTGGCTGCACAAATACCTTTAGCCAACTGAATACCTGGCAAATACGTTTCATTACATTGATGCTGCTCAATACCAACAGTATTTTGATAATTGCGCCCATAAATACTTACTGACGCTCCATTGGCAGCAAGTGCGCTGGCTAGCGCACTGCCCCAAGAACCAGCGCCAATTACGCCAATACGCATATTACTCTGCCAAGCTTGCTTCAGGCTGTTTTGTATTTTTCTTTTCTTTATTTTCAAAATACATGCCTTCAAAATTAACCGGCGGTAAAACTAATTGTGGAAAACCACCTTTAGAAGCTAGACCAGAAATTACCTCTCGCGCATATGGGAACAGTATTTCTGGAGATCTAATAGACAAAACAATTTCTAGCTCTTCTTCACTTAAACCTTTTATGAAGAAAATTCCAGACTGTTCTAATTCAGCTAAAAATACCACTTCTAAATCGTCATCTTTTACTTCATCATTTGCCGCAACATTTGACTGTTTTGGTAATTTAACATCTAAAGTAACTTTAATGCTTACTTCATAAATATTTTCTTCAATATTTTTTGTATTCATACCTAGGTCAAAATTCAACCTCGGCGTCCAGTCCTTTGCAAAAACTTGCGGGGCTTTGGGCGACTCAAAAGATACATCTTTCACATAAATATTATGTACTGTAAACTGTTTGTCGTTATCATTACTCATAAAATATTCCTTTTATTTTAGTATTTCGTCTAATTTACCCATGTCATTCAATGCCTTCAAATCATCAAAGCCACCGATATGAGTATCACCTATAAAAATTTGTGGTACGGAACGCCTGCCACCGCTTTTCTTCACCATTTCAGCGACTTTAGTAGGCTCTTTATCGATGCGTATCTCGGTATAACCAACCCCTTTGTAATCAAACAATCTCTTTGCTTGTGTACAATACGGGCAAACCAATGTCGAATAAATAATAATTTCTGCTACCACGTTATCATCCCTATTTTTTATTTTTAGTAACTGGCATATCGGCCTTCTTCCAACCGATATATCCTTGGTCCAAGCATTTTACTGATTTAAAGCCACTGCCAAGCAATCCCTTCATAATCATCAAAGAATAATTACCACGCTCACACACTAAAATTATATCTTTGTTTTTATTTTTGTTAATAAAAACTTTATCAGAAATCAGCTTATCAGCTGCTATATTTTTTGTACCAACTATATGGCCTGAGTCATAGTCAGATTTGCTCCGCAAATCTATAACCACACCTCGATTATTTAAAAAATCTATTAATTCAGTATTACCAATCACCTTATCAGCTCTGGTGGCATGGGCTCTCTCTAGCACCATAGCAACTACTATACTTAAAACAAAACCTGTTGATAAAATCCAGTGCTCCAATAAGAAGCCAGTCAACTCATTAATCATTGTGTATCATCTGCATATTAAAGGTGGACAGTATACAACGCCCTTGGAACCTTTCCCAGCAATTTAGCCACATCATAGCGCTTTGCGAGAAAGATAGTTAGAATATTCCTACTTATGCATATAAAGGATCGGTACAAAATGAACAACAAACCTGTCGTTCTCCTTATCTTAGATGGCTGGGGTGATAGCAAACAGCAAGAAAATAACGCGATATCAATGGCAAAGACCCCAACATGGGATAAATTGCTTGCAACCACATCACATACTCTTTTAAATGCATCAGGAAGCTCTGTGGGGTTGCCAGAAGGTCAAATGGGGAACTCTGAAGTTGGCCATATGGTTATCGGCTCAGGACGAGTAACACATCAAGACTTATCCAGAATTAATTTAGACATGCAAGAAAATGGGTTTGCCACTAACAATTGTTTAACTAATGCTATCGATAGCAGCAATAACATACATCTTCTAGGTTTAGTCTCGGATGGTGGAGTTCATAGCCATGAGCAACATCTGCATACGCTTTTAGAACTTTGCAAAGCACGCAATCGTAAGAACGTATTTGTTCATGCCTTTTTAGATGGCCGCGACACCCCTCCTAAATCTGCAAAGAATTCTATAAAAAAATTATTGCAACTTATGGGGAAATTAGAATGTGGTAAAATCAGTTCAATTAGTGGGCGATTTTTTGCTATGGATAGAGACAAGCGCTTTGACAGAACAAAATTGGTATATAACATGCTAACTCAAGGTATAAGTCCTTATCATTCGAAAGATGCACTCAGCGCTGTTGAACTGGCTTATGCACGCAATGAAACTGATGAGTTCATTCAACCAACATCCATTGATGATTTTCAAGAAATCACCTCTGGTGATACTGTTATTTTCTTTAATTTTCGCTCTGATCGGGCTAGACAACTAAGTCGAGCATTAACAGAAGTAGATTTTCCTGATTTTCCTAGAGCACACACTATAACACTAAAAGAATTTGTTACGTTTACTAATTACGCAGATAGCATAAATGCTAACATCGCATTCCCCAAACCAGAGCTGGAAAATATTTTTGCTCAGGTATGTGCAGAAAACAATCTCAGCCAGCTGAAAATAGCTGAAACTGAAAAATATGCACACGTAACATTTTTCTTCAATGGTGGCATTGAGGCTGAATTTCCAAATGAGGAACGCATTCTCATTCCCTCACCTAAAGTTGACACCTATGATCTCAAACCACAAATGAGTGCCCAGGCTATATGCCAAGAAATTGTTGATGCTATTAATAACTCTTCCCATGATGTCATTGTTGCTAATTTTGCTAATGCTGACATGGTCGGTCACACTGGAGATCTTGCCGCCACTATTAGCGCTATTGAATTTCTAGATGCTTGTCTTACTAAAATTTTAACAGCAACTAATCATAACGGCGCGACCCTCCTCATTACGGCTGATCATGGTAATGCTGATTGCATGTACAATGCAGCAACACAACAAGCCCATACAGCTCATACCAATGCATTAGTACCTCTAGTATTAGTCAGTAAGAATAGACTTCAGCTAAAAAACATACCTGGAACTTTAGCAGATATTGCTCCAACCATGTTAAATTTACTAAATATTGAACCTCCATCACAAATGACAGGAACATCGTTATTAAAATAATAAGAATAATTATTTTCATTACCACTTTATGCTTTGGGCTTAATAGTCTTGCTGCACCAAATGAAAAACTAGAAAAAGAACTTTTCAGAACTCAAGAAAAGATAAAAACTATTGAGGACAATTTAAAAAAAAACCATGCAAATGTAGCTAACCAAACTAACAATTTAAAGCTTATTGAAAAAACCATTAGCCAACACAGTAAAAATGTTTTTGTTTTAAGCAGAGAAATAACTTCTTTGAAACAAGATATTTCTAATTTAAGCCACACTCTTGCACAAAAAAATAAATTGGTTAGTGATCAAAGTGAACAATTAAATTCAGTCATAAGCTCACAATTACACACCCTAAATTCATCACATATAATTAAATATTTATTCAAACAAGGATTGGGACATCGGCACAATAACTATCTCTATGAAAAGCTACAGCACAATCAAATACAATACTTGCTTAGCGCTTCACGATTATTAACGGAACAACAGCAAATACTTACCTCTCTAAGTAGCAAGCTGCTTAACCAAGAAGAAAAAGAAAAATCCTTAGTAAAACAAATTAATATTAATAAATCTCTTGAACAAAAGAAACACACTCTAATTGCACAGGCTAACGCTAATCTTAATAACAATAATACAAAGCTCTCAACACTAGTTAAAGATGAGGAGCAACTTAGCAGTAAACTTAAAGATTTACATAGGTCTACGAAAAGATACTTAAAAGATAATTTTAAAGGATCTCTTATACCCCCAGTAAGCCTTAGTCCATCGACTTTCCAAATAAAGCCCCCTATTATAAAAGTACAAGCTAATTCTCCTGTGTTTGCAGTATTTACAGGAAAAGTAGTATTTGCTGATTGGTTAAAAGGTTTTGGACTGCTTATTATAATAGATCATGGCAATAGCTATATGAGCTTATATGGCCATAACCAAACCTTACTAAAAAAGCCCAACCAGCAAGTTAAGCAAGGGGAAGTAATTTCACTTGTTGGTAATAGTGGCGGTCAATCTGAAGCATCTCTATTTTTTGAGATCCGCAAAGATGGCCAACAAATAACAAATTTAAATAGATGGTTTAAATTATGAACAAGAATAATATCAAAACAGTTGCCTTACTATTTGCCTCTGGCATATTAAGCTCTACAGCAATTGCTAGCCAGCAAAATCCTGTAGAACTACAAGTGCCGATAGATGATATTCAACGTTATTCAACCGTTCTTGAGCATGTGAAAAACTATTATGTAAACTCTATTGATGATTCAAAATTGTTTGAAGATTCAATTCGTGGAATGTTGGCAGGTCTAGATCCTCACTCAGCCTACCTAGATCAAGATGAATATATGGAGCTGAAAGAGGGCACTTCCGGTAAATTTGGCGGCCTAGGTATTGAAGTTGTCATGGAAGATGGCTTTGTTAAGATAATAAGCCCTATTGACGACACTCCTGCTGATAAAGCAGGCATCGAAGCTGGTGATCTTATTATTAAATTAGATGACACCCCAGTTAAAGGCTTATCAATGCGCGAGGCTGTTGATTTAATGCGCGGGAAGAAAGGCACTGCAATTATTTTAACTATCATTAGAAAGGGTGTTGATCATCCTCTAGCTATTAATGTAAAACGTGACATTATTAGCTCAGCAAGCGTTAAACATAAAATATTTGATACTGACTATGCCTATATCAGAGTCTCACAGTTCCAAACTGATACTGGTGAGGAAATGAAGAAAGCTATTTTGAAATTAAACAAAGAGATGAAACAAAACCCCAAAGGTATAATTCTAGATTTAAGAAATAACCCTGGTGGCATTTTACAATCATCAGTTGAGGCTGCAGATTTGTTTTTAGAAAAAAACAAGCTCAATCATGACGGTGTAATCGTTTTTTCAAAAGGCCGCGCTCCTGGAACCCAGCTGCGTGAAGTCTCTAAATCTAAAGATATGACACATGGAGCTCCAATAGTTGTTCTTGTAAATGGTGGCACAGCATCAGCTGGTGAAATTTTAACAGCAGCCTTACAGGATCATCAGCGCGCCATTGTCATTGGCGAACCAACCTTCGGAAAAGGCTCGGTACAAACAGTATTACCACTAAAAGACCAACGTGCTCTTAAATTAACAACGGCCCTTTATTACACCCCTTCTGGCAAATCCATTCAAGCTAAAGGTATCATCCCAGATATTATAATTGAGAACATGAAAATTCCAACAGCGAAAGAAAACACATCAGCAGGATTTGACATTAAAGAGTCTGATTTGAATGGACATTTATCAAATGCTAAAAAAACTGACGTAAAAACAGAAAAAAACAAAGACACTTTCACTTCTGCTGAATTGTTAAATAAAGATTATCAGCTCTATGAAGCTTTAAACTTGGTGAAAGCTATGTATTTGTCGAAAGGATTTAATAATTAGCGCATAGTTTGTGAAGCTTGGGATTTATTGCCCAAGCTTGGCTCAACTTTTTCTAAATGTTTCTTTAACGCCTCACAAATTTCCCCAAGACGACTAGTCGCAACATTACCTTCTTTACTAATATCAGAAATAACATCGTCAATTTCACTATGAAGAGCTTTTAAATTTTCACTATGCTCCTCCACACTACAGTCTGCAAGTTTGTGTAATGCCTCATCTACCCCCCCTATCTGCTTATCTCTAGCTTTAGAGTTTGACCATGGTTTTTTCCATATAGGAGCTGATTTTGTATTTTGCTGATATGCATCTCGAAAACTAAATTGTTTTTGGCTACTTAAGTCTTGTCCATCTCCAGATTTTGGTGTTCTAGCTCTCATAAGAGCTTCATTCTTAGTATTAAATCCTATATCAAAAAAATCTTTATTATGTTGTATTTCATTAATATCATTTCTTTGTTTAGCATTTACTTTTACATCCATTTTTGTTTTTGCATCATCTAACATTTGGTGCACATCCTCAATGTCGACTGCATTTGACTCTTTTAATTGAGACAATCTTTCCTTAACCACCTGCTTTGGCTCATCACCTCCCTTATCAGTATCTTTATTTCGTACTGCACTATCATAATCCTTTAATAGAACATCACTCACTGCGTCAACAACACACTGCCTAATTAGACTAGCTTCATATGTTGGTGGGCCAACATGACATTCTTGAGCTTTAATAAACTTTTGATAATGTGACTTTAATACATCTGCTTGATTTGGCTCCCTTCTTGCATTTCGCAGACAATCTTTCATGCTTAATGTAATACATTCTATAGCAACTCGCTCCAGTTCCACTAACATCTTTTCTTTTGCCGCAGTAATGTCTGGAATTAAATGAGATTGATTTCTATGTTTTGCATCAACAATCATTTCATCTGCCATATCAGTAGTCTTTGCAACTGCAACACTGTAATTTTTCGCAAGCTCATCATCTTGACTCCTTGACAAACTATCTGGACCAACGTCGATTTCAAAGCGATTATAAACATCGCCAACATTAAACACTTTCCCTCCTAAAACTTCCATATTATTGGCATATGAAGCAAATCTTTGCAAAAATTTTGTTCCATCTGGAGGCTCACTAGGACGTAAAGTAAATTTGTTATTACTTATAGTGGGCACAGAGTCCACTGCATCACCAAATTGTACACTAAACACACTCGTAATTTCTCCACCATTGATAATATCTATTTCATCATCACCCATTGGCTCGATAAGCTGTAAGTCTGCTACCGTTTTTATAACTAAACTTCCATCCGCCGACCATGACAAGTCCATACTTTTTTTATATCTTGCAGTGAGCTTCCATTAGGACCACCTAATCGTGACATCATAGAACAAGCTTGCACTCCTGAATGTAACACTCCCCCCTGATGTAAATAATTCAATATTTGTTCTTTTATAACACCCTTTCTTTCAAGATCAAATTCTTGCCCTTGAAAAAGTTTTTCCCAAAATTCTTCCGCAGCATTAACATTAACGTCAACTTTCATATCACGTAATTTAGATCTATTTATTGATGATTCATCACTATCACCATCTGTAACTTTGCAGCCATTAAATGTAACATCCCTACCTCTAGATAACTCTGCAAATACATGACGAGGCTCTTTAGAAACTTCTTGTGACTCTACATTTTGCACCTTTGTCAAGCCCTTTTTTATAGCATTCATTTTGGTAACTTGTGCAAGGCTGTCAAATGTTGCTAATGTATCTTCAATGCGCTCACCAGTAGTACAAGCTTTCAAAATACCAACAACCTCAGGCCCCCTGTCTCTATCTACAGATACAAGCTCGAACCTTTTAACTTTTATATCCTCAGGAGTAATCTCATCATCTACACTATTGGGCATTGTAATAGTAAATTTAGAGTGTAGAACAGCAAGAGTTACATTTTCTTCAACATCCTGGCCATCAACTTGAACTGTTCTAGTTCTTTCAATATGCCTAGCATCACCATCAGGCTCTAGGCATAATAGTTTATTAATTTTAGCAGACCTTTCTATCGTAAGGTCTCCATTACTATCTACATTAAGAGCTAAACCCCCCCACTACTATAACCTGGATTATATACAGCACCACCTTTATTGGAATCACCAATACCAGCCATCATCAATGCCTCTCGATCAGCCTCTAATAGTCCAGACTGTGTTAAATAATCCATCATTTTCCTTTTAATAATGTTTTGTTTATCTTCTGATAATCCTTTGCCTTGAAATAATTCAGCCCAAAATACATCTATATCTTTAGAAAATTTTTCCTGGAAACTTGCCCCTGTATATTTCCTACCATTTACCAGTGTTGTTTGTGAAATATCGCGAGCTACGTCCATCATAATTCCATGGACTCCTCGCTCAGAACGACTCACACGAACAGCTTGCATCTGTAACAATCTGTTAAGTCCGGCATTTTTCATAATTATTTATCTCACAATAACTTCATCACTAACTAGTATGACTACAAAACTATCATTAAAGTTCCCAATTTTTCCAGACTAAGTGCGCCTACACTGAAACTTTTTTCTCTATATGGTGCTCTAACGAGTGTAGTAATAACCTACATAGTTAGGTTTTTGGAGCATAACATTGCCAATTAATGTTAATGAAATAATGGCAGATAGACTAATTGCAATATTGGATGAAGATAATAGGATCCCTTTTGAATTGCAGGTAACAATAGATGCCTTAATGGAAACTGGTAAAGAAGATGTTGCTTGTGAATTACTAAAAGCAAGAGTTGTTACAGAAATAAATAACGGAAATGCTATTGTTGCTGCAGGTCTGCAGCGATTTGTAACTCAGGGCTATGAGGACGAATCTCTTAACCAAGCGATGTATAAGGAATTCTCTACCATAAAAGATAGTGTTGTTGCTAGTCAAAATAAAGCAAAACAAGCAGGCACATCAAATCAAGAAGCTTTTTCATGGATAGGCACAGCACAGGTAATAAAAGGTGTGGCTGTGACTGGTGGTGTTGTGCTAAGTGCACTGGTTCCTGGTGCTGGTCCAGCAATAGCAATTGGGTCTACTATAGCAGGAGGTCTTACAACTGGAGCTTTAGCTAAAGGTTGGCATAGTAAAAAAGATGCTAAGACTGAAACTGCTTTTCGTACTAGAGCCATGGCTGGTGTAGGCGGAGGTATAGTTTCTGGTACAGCATCTACCTTAGGTATGACAGCGGCTATTGCCTCCCCACTTATTGTAGCATCTACTGCTGGAGTAGGTCTTATTGGTGTTGGTGCAGCTCTTGGTGTCACCACATATAAATCTGTAGTTAAATTAACAAAAAAATAGCGAAATCTGAAAAAAAAATAGAGGCCCATAAACTTAATATTAGTATGGCGGAGGAACTAAATGACATATTAGCCACAAAAACATTTTCCATGCAAGATCTGCATACCGTAAACCATCTCATAAAAGCAGGAAGCCTAAAAGATGCTTTAGCTACGATTCAAAACGCCCCGGAAATCCCAGCAACAAAAGAGACTGCAGAAAAGCAAATGAGATTAAAAGAACATGCTGATGATGCTATCTCTACTATAGAAAATGCTATAGATTTTGAGAACAAAACTATTCAAAAATTAACGACCAAAAAAAATGGAGAAATTTTAGTAGCCTCAGGATTAGGAGTTGCGGCCACTGGTGCTGGGACTTTATTTGCACTTAAAGCTGCCGCTGTTGTAGGATTTGCTGGGTTAAATGTAGCAACACTTGGAGTAGCGGGTGCAGCTGCATTAACAGTTGGCGCTGTAGGGATAACATCAGCCATGGCCTACAAATACTATAAAGCACAACAAGGAATTGATAAAAGTGAACTTTGCATTGAGGAAATTGAGAAATTAGATAAAGAATTCAAGGAGATACTCGACAATGAACTTAAAAATCGACAAGCTAATACAGTTGAAAACACACTAAACAATCGGGCTGAAAATACATTAAGTAGTACTATTGACCCTATGGATTTAATTAAACAATTAGCTAAAAGTGGCTTAGATGATCTTCCTATTGAGTTAATTGAAAAGATAGCTAATGACCAATTAACTCCTGAAGAAATTGAAGCTCTCTTGAAAGTTGCCGAGCAAAATACAGAGCAAGATGTTGCTATTAGCGTTGAACCTATTCCTGCACCCAATAAGGTTGGCACCGCATCGCCAACCACTGTTGCTGTAGATTTTGATGAGGTAGATTTAAATGAAGTAGATTTAGATTTAAGTGATCTAGAAGAGCCTCGCCATGCTGATATCATCCCCTCTTCACCCTCTGCCACGAAAGATAGATTAGATGCATTAGATTTATCTGAACACCATAGTGTTGAAGTTATTGAGTATAATGGAGAAGATGTTGGCAATGTCAGGGATACCCTAGCCGATACAGTGAAAAAATCTGGTCATCAACAAGAAGGCAGCGATCTTGAACATAGCCAGCAACATCAGCAAGAAATGGAGCGTCAAGAAAGCAGACTAGAAGAAAAGCAAGCTGCTGCTGTTAAAGTGGACCAGCCCGATGAAGAAACCAAGTCTAAATCAGGTCGAAAATTGCAATAATTAATTATATGATGAGCCTGGAACCACCACGAACAGACTAGTTTGCCTTAAAGTCAAAAAGTCGCGGTAGAATCATCAAGCGAAAGTAAACTATCCGCTCTTAATTTATCTGTTTTCATATTAAACAATGCTAACTTATCTAAGCTTAAACTTAACTGTATGTTTTTTTCATTCAAACAAAGGTATTGTATGCCGACTCCAAACGAAAGACTATTTAGTGCTATAGTAAAAAAGAATATTGCTGATGTGCGTCAAGCTTTAGAAGATGAGGCTGATGTGAATGCACTCACTTCTTTTGGTATTACGCCATTAATACAAGCATGCATAATTGGTCACGTAGATATAATAAAAGAATTAGTGAAATCTGGTGCCGATATTAATATCTATTCAGAGCCAGATGAAGACAAAAGCTCTCCCATTATGGTCGCAGCTAATATGAGGCACCCTGAAGCTGCTATATATTTAGCAAGCGCGGGTGCAATATTTGAAGATGATATTTCAAGCTCAACGCTATTAAATATAAAAAATGTTTTAAACATTGGTACACAGCGAGATGGTGGCAGAGCTAAATCTAGCTTCCAATATTATTCAAATATAATATCTAAAATTAAAAACGCTATTTCCGATGATGTTTTATTATCTTCAATGTTAGAGGAAATTGCTAATGCCTTCGCTGCAACGGAAAAAATCTGTAATTTCCTTGGTGGCATTTCTTTAAATCCAGATAAAGAACTGTTATTAGCTGCAAGAGCCAGGACAGGAGAGCCAACTATCCTTTCATCTGGCTGGACTGAACATGCTACAGGATATTCAATAGTAGATGACTATTTAGTGCTTACTAATCGTGGCATGGGATGTGATGCCGAGCCTGGGACTAAAATTTATAAAATAACCGATCCATCACTTATAACTAAAGAGTATGTAAGCACAATTGTAAATGCTCATATAACAGATGCTTCCATGGCAACCATTAAAAGTATGATCCTTGATATAGTTGGGGGTACAGATGCTATTCCTATAGTTTACATCCCTCAAAAACACCAAAAACGTGGCAATTGTACTAGCGCCAATAAAAAATCTAACCTTAGAGGTCTAATGTTAGTGCAAGCAGCAAGAAAACATGGAGGCCTCAGCAAGATATATAAAGATGAGTCTCTACTTGCAACGATTCAGAATGAGAATAAATCAAGATACAAAATTGTATCTAATGCAATTCGCAACATTGCGGCAGAAGATCTCTGCTCTATGCTTGACAATACACATCTTGACCTTGAAGAGTACGCCAAAGTAGTTGCTCTTGCTGAACAATACATTAAACAACACTTAAACTTTAAAAAACCAGAGGAAATATATATTGCAATGCATTTACTTGCGAAGCTACCGAATGAAAATAAAGAGCAGTTTAATAAACATATTAATAATATGCTAATCTGGTCTATCACCTCAAAGCAAGTCTAGTCTTTCAAAATAATAGCTGATGCTGGCTCTGATATAAATCACACACATGCATTTAGTGATCACACTCCCTTAATGACAGCAGCAAAATCCGGTCAAATTGAAGTTGTTCAATACTTAATTGCGAAAGGAGTTACATTAGACACTAAAAATAAAAGTAATAACACAGCTTTTATGATAGCAAATAAATCTGGAAATAGTGGTATAGCAACCCTTCTAAGAAGCGCATACATAGCACAAAACAGTGCGGTAGCAACTACTACCCCCTCAGCACCATCGATAAGTGGAGCTGGCTCTGGCGCTGGAGGTCGAGCTGGTGCTGGGCCATGGTCAGAAACTCAAGGTACTCACCGTATGCTATTTGGCTACAAATCTATAACGTCTCCCTCTGCTGACGAAGCAACAAAAAAACAAAAAGAAATAAAAAAACCAAAAACAACAAGACAAACGAAAGTAAAAGAGAAATCAAGCAAAATAAAGAAAACAAAAGAAGAAAAGAAAAACAATAAGCCCTAAAGCAGCGACAAAAAAATCTTCAAAAAAATAAGTTCCTTTTTATATGGTAAGAATGTCCCAGGTGTCATGCATAGTAGACCCTAAGATTCTAAGGCTGGGACCATGAACTTTTGAAGCTTTTTTATGGCATTAGCTTCAAGTTGACGAATTCTTTCAGCTGAAATATTATAAAATAATGCAAGCTCTTGTAATGTCACTTTGTCATCATCATCAACTAACCAGCGCTTTTGAATGATATCTTTACTACGCTCATCTAATTGCTTATAGGCTCCCAGAAAAGCTTTTCGTGTTTCCTCTTTAAAACCTTGTACTTCCAATAACAAGCTTGGATCTTTGTCACTAGATTTTAAGTAATCTGCAGGAGAAAAAGCACTCTCATCATCATTTCCTGGCAACTCAAATGGTACATCTCCCATGCTGAGTCTCTGCTCCATTTGTACTACCTCCTCTGGCTTTACCCCCAAATCCTTGGCTACTGCATCAATTTCTTCTTTAGTAAACCAACCGAGGCGTGTTTTTGCACTTCGCAAATTAAAGAATAATTTACGCTGAGCTTTAGTAGTTGCAACTTTAGCAATTTTCCAATTTTTTATAACATATTCGTGAATTTCAGCTTTAATCCAATGTACAGCAAATGAAACAAGTCTTACTCCACGATCGGGTTGAAACCGTTTTACACCCTTCATCAAACCTACCGTACCCTCTTGAATCAAATCAGAAAGCATTAATCCGTAGCCCATGTAACCTTTTGCTACTCTGACAACATAACGTAGATGCGCAGCAACTAATCTTTGCGCAGCCTGTAAGTCCCCATCATTTTGGAGTCTTTCTGCAAGCCTAATTTCTTCCTCTTTTGTCAGCATTGGAATGGAGTTAATTCTCTCGATATAAGCATCAAGACTGCCAATGGGAATGGTGCTTTGTTTCTTACCTTGGTAAACACTAATTTCTTTATTTGTCATAATATTTTGCTATCAGAATATTGAGGGTACATTCTACCACACTAACATTTATCTTTCTACCTTAGTTCCCGCAACTTGCGTGTACTTGCAGCAATGTGTCGGCGTGCGTAAATGCCTATCTTTTCGACAAGCATCAAGATTCTATCACTAATCCTAACCAGAGCTCCAATATAGGATGGAAAAAATGAGTCTGGTTGTGATGATTCAACCATTTTCCGTAGACTATGCGAGATGGTCCCTGGAATATGTGGGGTACGAGCAAAACTCCAAAGGTTTTCCTCTGGATTTATGGTATGCATCAAATTACTCATTACATTAGCAATATCAGAACCAAACGCTTTGTAACCAACAACACTGCCACCTCTTAGTAGCCACGTAACTTCTAAGCTATTTTTAGTACCATAATAAGGCTTATCATAGTGCGATAATTTTGCCTTGAGCTCTTTTACCTTTTTATTATCAAGATCACCCACCTCAATATATCCCGGCGATGTGTTAATCATTTTCACAGTAAATCTTGCTTTAATAGCTCGCCGCGGCTGTTGAATTAAACAGTTATGTAACGCCACACTGGTTTGCTCTTCAATATTAAAATATGGTGTTCTAGCATTTGCCACACTCCCAACAGCATAAACATCTTGCAATGATGTTTTGGAGCGAGCATTAGTCCATATCCCATTTGCATTTAACGCTAAGCCCAGAGGCATAATATTTATTATTGCTTGTGGCACAGGTGTATTTGCAAATAATACCTCATGTGCATCAAGTGTGAGATTGTGCTCATAATCATCTTCACATACTAAAATATTCCTTTTATTTTGACGGTATGCTTCTGTAATTCTATCTATGTAATAGATGGTAACGCCATCTTCCTCTAAAAATGGTTTTATTTTATTAAATACTTCTTTTTCCCATTTATTTTGTCCTGGCAAGATTATAAGTAATACCTCTTTACCCAAATTAGCTAAAGATTGAGCATATTCCATTGCCAACACAGTCCCTCCAACTATAGAGATCTTGTTTCCTGCCAGTGGCCTCTCAAAAATATTACAGCATGTCCGATAATTAATTGTTTCTATGCCAGGAATATGTGGTTTCTGCTCTTCTATTCCTGTGGCAATAACAATACGTTTACTCGTTACAACTCTCCCACCAACAGCTATAACATTTTGGCTAATCGCTTTGGCTTCACCCAGCCATATTTCGACACCCAAATCATCTAGCATCGCCATGATTTGCATCCGAGGATAACGCCGCCAACCATTTCTCACTTGGGTAAATAAATTATCTATTTCAGCCTGACCTAAATCACTATGCGTTAGCGAGCGAGTTACGGAAACGGCCTTGGTATATTCGAGGAATGTATTACGCATGATATTTTGAGCAAGTGTACATTTTTCTGATAATAGATCATTTCGTTCGATTAATAGCACACGTACGCCTAATTTAGCTGCACCTAGAGCCATTGTGATACCACTTTGCCCCCCACCGATTATTATCATTTCCTTATGCTGCATGGCTGCGCTCTTTTTTTTTCTACATTTATTTAGTAGAATAGCACGAAGGATCAAATTACACGTATGGGGCCATTATGACGCAAGCTATCAGAAGCTTTCCTGCAACAAGGCTCAGAAGATTACGAAAACATAACTTTATCAGAGAGCTTTGCCGTGAAACTAAACTTAGTACTTCAGATCTAATTTTCCCAATGTTTTTATGTGAAGGAAGCAGCATAAAAGAGCCTATAAACAGCATGCCTGGCATCAATAGGTATTCTTTAGACCTTATAATAGAGGTGGCCCATGAAGCTTATGACCTGGGGCTCCAAGCTATAGCCCTGTTCCCATCTATAGCCGTTGATAAAAAAACACAAGATGCTCAGGAAGCTTACAATCCTAATGGGTTAATTCCTACGGCGATAGCAGAACTGAAGTCACGCTTACCAGGGCTTGGGATTATGACTGATGTAGCCTTGGATCCATATACATCTCACGGCCAAGATGGCTTGCTCGATGAATCTGGGTATGTGCTTAATGATATTTCTGTTGAAGTGCTGGTAAAACAAGCTTTAACTCAAGCTAAAGCAGGTGTAGATATTATTGCTCCTTCAGACATGATGGATGGTCGTATTGGTCAAATCCGTAGCGCTTTAGAGGCAGAAGGTTTTCATGACACTATAATAATGTCATATGCAGCCAAATATGCTTCTTCTTTATATGGACCATTTAGGGATGCAGTGAATTCCATTGGTTGTTTAGGCAGCTCTAACAAAAAGAGCTATCAAATGGACCCAGCAAACTCTAACGAAGCCTTGCATGAAGTCAGCTGTGATATTAGTGAAGGAGCTGATATCCTGATGATTAAGCCTGCAGGAATGTATTTGGACGTCATCCACCAGGTAAAAAATTCCTTCAAAGTGCCAGTGTCAGCATACCAAGTAAGTGGTGAATATAGTATGATAAAACATGCGGTGGATAATAATATTCTAAGTCCTGATGCTATAACTGAATCACTAGTTGCCATAAAACGAGCTGGGGCTGACTGCATTTTGAGCTATTTTGCTCATGACATAGCAAGAAATCTAACAAAATAACAGCTTTTTCACACTAATCTATGGACTTTTGTGTCTATCTATGCAATATTTTATACCACTGCATTGGCTGTGGTCGCATTAGCCATTCTCTAAAAACATTATCATTATTAATTTTCACAAGGAATAAACTATGGGTAACGCTCTAGGTGTTGTAAGTGATGAAAACTTCGAACAAGAGGTTTTAGCATCTGACAAGCCTGTATTGGTTGATTTTTGGGCGCCATGGTGCCAACCATGTCTAAGATTAAACCCGGTAATTGAAGAGTTGGCAAATGACTATGCTGATAAAATAAAAATCGTTAAACTAAATGTTGAAGATAATACCGCTATTCCCAGTCGTTTTGGCATTAGAGGTATTCCAACATTAGTTTTATTTAAGAATGGTGAAGCTGTGACAAACAAAAGTGGTGGAGATTTATCCAAAGCACAATTAGCTGCCTTATTGGACAGTAATTTGTAATGCACAAAACTACCGCCCTCGTAGAAAAAGAAAATTCCCCCTCAACAACTCAAAAAAGTATCTCAAATATGAATTTAATAGAACTCAAACAAAAAACAATTGATAATTTAATTGAAATCGCTACGTCTGTTGGCCTTGAAAATGTCAGCCGTTTACGTAAACAAGAAATCATTTTTTCTATCTTGAAAACCCTAGCTAAAAAGGGCGAAGATATCTTTAGTGACGGTGTTCTTGAAATATTGCAAGATGGTTTTGGCTTTTTACGATCGCCCTGCGGATCATTTTTAGCAAATCCTGAAGATATATACGTGTCACCAAGTCAAATCAGACGTTTTTCTTTACGAACCGGAGATAAAGTTAAGGGCAAGATTAGACCGCCTAAAGATAGTGAAAGATATTTTGCTTTGCTAAAGGTTAGCGAGATCAATGAATGCACATTAGAGAATGCTCGTTCAAAAAGCACCTTTGAAAGCTTAACGCCTCTGCATCCTAACAGAAAATTTCAACTAGAACGTGGCAACGGCAGCACTGAAGATATCACTACTAGAATAATAGAGCTGGTAGCTCCAATTGGTAAGGGACAAAGAGCACTAGTTGTTTCACCACCCAAAGCCGGTAAAACTGTTATGCTACAGAATATTGCTCACTCAATTGAGGCAAACAATCCTGAATGCCACCTAATAGTACTATTAATCGATGAGCGCCCAGAAGAGGTTACTGAAATGACTCGCTCCGTCCGAGGCGAAGTTATTGCTAGCACCTTTGATGAGCCAGCATCAAGACATGTTCAAGTTGCGGATATGGTAATCGAGCGCGCTAAACGATTAGTTGAAAACAAAAAAGATGTTGTTATTCTTTTGGATTCTATTACTAGACTTGCCAGAGCTTACAACACCGTCGCTCCATCATCAGGAAAGGTATTAACTGGTGGGGTTGATGCAAATGCCCTACACCGACCTAAGCGCTTCTTTGGTGCAGCAAGGAATTTAGAAGAAGGCGGCAGCTTAACTATTATTGCTACAGCTTTAGTTGATACTGGTTCAAAAATGGATGAAGTTATCTTTGAAGAGTTTAAAGGTACTGGAAATTGCGAAATACATCTTGATAGAAGACTTGCCGAACGTCGTGTGTATCCAGCAATAAATGTTAATAAATCTGGCACTAGAAAAGAAGAACTTCTATCTAAACCTGATGAACTACAAAAAATTTGGATTTTAAGAAAATTATTACACTCCATGGATGATACCCAAGCCATGGAGTTCTTAATAGCACACTTAAAAGAAGCTAAAACTAATGCTAATTTCTTTGACACTATGAAGCGAGCGGCTCAATAACAACATCATTAGATAATAGGGGCTTCGTTATTCCTAACTTAGCCCCTTTTTCGTAATATTCCCTAGCTTTACCTAGATCATTTTTTTTAGCAAACAAATCTCCAAGTAAACTGTATAATTTTGCACTTGGCCGTATAGCTAGAGCCTGCTCAAATAAACTTTGAGATTTACCAAAAATTTCTCTCTCTAAATATATTTGTCCCAACCCTTCTAGTAGAATAACGTCCTTTGAGTTGGTTTTTAACCACTTCTCTAAAAGCTTTCGTTTTTGTTCAATGTCTACTTTCGTATTAGCAATAAATGGTGCAACAAAACCAGGCTCGTACCGCTTATTAAAAACCCTGGTAATAATTTTCCCTGAGGTATCATCCATTCTTAGCATTTGCAATGCGATAATATACTGCGTCATAATCGTATCTTTTTGCTTTATGTGTTTTGGGACTCTTTCCCATAGAGCCTTTAGCTCCTGGCCTCCATGACACTTAGCTACCTCTTTAATGTAACCACTAAAAAAATCCACTTGCATCGCCACAAACATCTCTTGTGAAAATGCCTTACTTTTCTTTATCGGTAGCAATAAATCTTCTAAGTATTCAAAATACCCCAGTTTCAAGGATGTAAGAGTTATTAATTTTAGAACTTCCTTGTTTTTATGATGATTTTTAGATAAATTTACTAAAATTTGGTGCGCAGTATCATATTCATTATTTTGTATCTTTAATTTCACTAAAAATATTTGATAGATATACGCTCTGCAAGCATTGTCTTTGGCTAAGCCCGCAATAATTTCATCTCGCTTGAGAAGATCATTTGACTCGTGGGCCGTCCGTGCAGCTGTTAATGCATTTATCACAGACAAAGAACAACTCAACTGTGTTGACTTATTTGCAAGCTTGCTTGCCTGATCAAAATCACCCAATATCATAAATTCTAAAGATTTTTGCGTGGCATTATGCGCCTTACTCAACCTCTTTGCTTCAAAATAACTTTTTGAACTCGCTGCCCAATATTGGAATTTACTAATAAACCTAATAATTAGTGCCAACACTGACGCTGACAAAATCAATCCAAACATCACAATCCAAATAGGAGCTTGTACTTGCCAAGAATCATAGAAAAAAACCACCTCTCCTGTAGAATTATTGAATAATGTCCCAATAATGCCCCCAAGGACAAGAAAAATGAAAACGATAAACCAGCGCATCAGCTATCTCCTTCTTGTTGCGAAACAATATTAGCTTTTATCATTTCAAGCTTATTTATCAGCCTTTGCACTGGTGACTTATAATTTTTCAAAGATTCAAGCTCTATTTTTATTTCTTTATATTGAGAATTTTTATGGAGCAATGACAGCAAATCTAATGACTTATCTAAGGATAATTGATAAATATCATTTCTATCTGTTAGCACCGCATAGGCAGCCTCTTCTAAAGATAAATGCAACCGTCCTGCTAACAAATATTTACTATCTGCAACCGTTAACTCTTGTCTTAACTGTTTAACTTTGCTTACTTTAATTGAATCTTTTAATTTGTGCCAAGACTTCTCCAAAAATGACCCGGAATCATCATCCAACTTAACCTTAGCATTATCTTTATTTTTTTGTGACTCTACGTTTAAAGCTGCAGTTATCTTAACAAGACGATACCACGGCTCTAAGTGATAACCTTCAAGCTCATTCTGGATCTGAGTAAGCTCTTCAATATAATCTGGATATTGTAACAAATTAAATCTTACTAACTGAATAGCCTCCGTTGCAAAATTCCATGTTGCCATTTTACGAACATATCTAATTGCATCATCAAGATAGCTAATAGCTAGATTTAATTTATCTTGATCTTTACTAAGCTTGCTTATAACCAGCTCATTCAAGCTGGTTATTTTTCCTTCCAGCGATGGTATTTGCATCAAGCTTTCTTTTAGTTTAATACTGGTTGTTTCTGAGCTGCGCTGCACTTCAGATAAAATTTTCATCTGACTATTTAATTCTGAAATTTCAGTTTGTGCTCTAATTAATCCATTCCCTATAATTATTCTTTTTTGATAAGACTGAAATTCCAAGCCTATCACGCCACCAACAATCCCCAAAAACATAACATTACGCCAAAAATTTTTCACTTTCGTTTTAGTTTTAGTTTTGCTTTCCGGCATTACATCTTCAGCTTCATTGACCTGGACATCACTCATCTTATACATCCTTATAATTTTCTATAAATTTTAATATTTTAGTATTGCTCGCTTCAGGCAGCGCAATCACCTTATGAAAAACCCTGGCATCTATTGCCATCTTATACAATCTTTCCCCAACAACAAATAACATTTTTTTATTGAAATATTTTTGCTGTTCTAACAACCCCATCAAAGCCTGACCTGAAGTTACCACTACTGCTGTATATACAGAACAAGAATCAAGCTCATTATCACTATAAACTATTCTTTCTTGCTCATAGACACCATGGGTTTCAACATAAGCATCAATACTTTTCAAATAATCAACAACCATCTCAACACCCTCTGGCTGCTGAAATAGCATGAACCGACTAGTATTCTTTATTTTTGTTGACCTTAACAAACTAACTAATTTTTCACTATTGTAAGGCCCACTTTTTGGAACCATAATATTCTTCGCACCCGCTTTCTCAAGAGACCCGGCTGTTGCAGGTCCGATAGCCCAACAACGATTTTTGGCATACTTAAAAAATATCTTCGGCCAATTATAAAGTGTAGCACTTACAGATGTTTTACTAAAAAAGAACATTTCATCATCAGGATTAATTATAAGTTTATGGTGTAATTTTTTTTTTATTAGATTATATATTGGTAGGTGTTCTGCTTCTTTATGTATTTCTTGTAAAAGTTTAACTAAATCCAACCCTTCTTGACCTGGCCTGGTTATAATGAAGCTTAACGCCAATCTATATCCCCCTGACTTAAAATATCTTGTGCTACAATATTTCCCAACATAGAGCACTCATCAAGGTCACACTCTCTATTACTACGATAATAAGTCCCAATTTTGCTACCAACCCAAGCCTGAAGACATATACGCCCTCCTTTTATTACAGAAAACCCAGCGACAGGGGTTTGACATGAGCCTCCAAGAGCCTTATTTAAATCCCTCTCCACCATAGCCCTAATAACAGTATGATGATCCATCAGCTGTGACACCATTTCTTTTACTTTAGTATTATCATGGTGAAACTCGGCGGCCAATATTCCCTGCCCAACAGCTGGCAACATCATTTGAGGTGTTAAATCTTGCTGATATGTAACACAGATATCATCTACCCTATCGAGTCCTGCTGCTGCTAAAATTATCGCATCATATTCACCACCTTGTAATTTATTGACTCTAGTATGAATATTGCCCCTCAAAAGCTTAATTTTTATATCTGGACGCAAATCTTGCATTTGCCAGTGCCGCCTTAAACTTGAAGTCCCAACAACTGCTCCTAATGGCAAAGCATCTAATCCTTGATATTTATTACTTAGCAAAACATCGTATGGATTGGCACGCTCAAGCACAGGAACAATTTCTAAGTTATCTGGTAATTCATAAGGCATATCCTTTAGCGAGTGTATTGCTATATCAGCAGTTCCATCTAACAAAGCATGCTCCAACTCCTTTACAAACAACCCCTTGCCACCATGCTCATATAATGGTGTCTCAAGAGTCTTGTCACCCTTAGTAACAATTTTTTTTAATTTGATTTGCAATTGTGGATATAACGATTGCAATTGCTTTGCAAAAAGTTGAGTTTGTGCCAGTGCAAGCTTACTTGTTCTTGTGGCAATAGTTATGGTGTCTGTTATCACTTTCATCACCCAGCTAATTTAAATACATCATGTATAAACAAGCTAATGTGAGAGATTTCCTCATCACAAACACTATGCTGAATTGGATAGCTATGCCACTGTACATTACAGCCATGCCCTAATAATTGTTTTTTTGCGTCTTCTCCATGATGCAATGGAACAATTGGATCAAATAATCCATGCCCCATAAATATGGGGGTTTTAGTTCCTTCAACACTAATTTCTTCATCTAGTAAATTTGGAAAAGTCTGGTAAGTAGATAAGGCAATCACCCCAGCCAAAGGGAGCACGCTACGAAGACCAAAATGTAATGCCAAAGCCCCTCCTTGTGAAAATCCAGCTAATAAAATATTTTCACTAGAGCATGAATTAAGCATTAACTCTCGATGAAGCAAATCAGCAATCCATTGTGACGACAGTCTGATCCCCTCCTCATCTTCCCTGGAATTGAATCTGACATCAAGAATATCAAACCATCCACGCATAACCATGCCCCCATTGACAGTAATTGGTCGAAGTGGTGCACTCGGAAAAACAAACCTTAATCCATGATCTTCAGGTAAGCCGAGCATGTTGATCATTCCTAAAAAATCCTGACCATCAGCTCCCAGGCCATGTAACCACAATACCGTACCTCGATATTCTGCCAGCGGCTCAACTTCAATGACTTCTAGTATTACTTCTTCATCCATTTAGAATACCTTTTTATGTTACGGTCATATTATTTACAACAAATTCTTAAAATTATTGTAACCTTGGTCTCGATTAATGTGAAGCTTATAAGCTAATCATCTAGATAGAAAAAAGTTCTGCATCTAGCCGCTAAATGTGGCACCATATAAAAATGAGAGAATTTAGTATCATATTTTTTGTAACATGTGCATTGTTGTGTTCCTCTTGCGGTCAGAAAGGACCCTTATATCTTCCTCAAGACAATGACACAAAACAAAGCAAATAGTACGGAAGCAATATGATTGTTAATTTCACCAAAATGCACAGTCTTGGCAACGACTTTGTCATTATTGATTTAATTAGTCAGTATATAAAGTTATACCCTGGGTTAATTGAACGTATCACTGAACGAACTCAAGGCATTGGCTGCGACCAACTCCTTACTCTCGAGCCACCAACCAAATATGAATCCGATTTTTATTACCGTATTTTTAATCAAGACGGCAACGAAGTAGAACAATGTGGCAATGGAGCAAGATGCCTTGCTCAAAACATGTTAGACTTAAACCTAACTAACAAGAATAAATTAATCGCAGATTGTAAAGGCGGCTCCGCTTCATTACATATTTTAAAAAACCGTCAAACATCTGTATGTTTTAATGATGTCAGCAACGATATTAATACATTAGAAATTTCCTGCAACCAAGGTAACTTCGAGTTACATTGCGTTAACCTTGGCAACCCTCATGCTGTGATTTTTGTTGATGCGGATGAATTAGCAAATATTGCAGAGTTAACCAGCATTGCCAACACTCTTTCTGCTAGTGAGTATTTTCCGAATGGAATTAATATCGGATTTTGTCAGATACTGAATAATCAAGAAATCAATTTACGTGTTTTTGAACGCGGTGTTGGTTTTACCAGCTCTTGCGGCACAGGGGCTCTAGCTGCCACTTTATGTTCATTCAGTAAAGGTCTAACCAACAACCAAATTAAAGTTCACTTTGAACCTGGATATTTAAAAGTTCAATATCATTCTGATAAAAAATGTGCGCTAATGGCAGGACCAACAAATACTGTTTTTCAAGGCTCTTTTCGTTTATAAAAGACCTTTCATCTTTTTATAAAATGTTATAAACTCATCTTCCCTTTTTTAAAAACCTATAAAAACTAGGAGATGTTAGATGTCGGTTAAAAAAAGTATTCTATTAGCGACTATTGGATTATGCGCTGTGCAACCAGCCTTTGCTGCTGAAGACTTAGCTGCAAAAACTAAAGGCGGATTTTCTTATGGCACCAAAGGTACTGATCCATATTGGTTCAAACTAAGTGGTTTACTACAATCCGACCAAACTTTTGTATCTGGCAGCAGTATCTCAAAGGGAACACAATTTCATACTAATACTAACTTACGTAGGGCATCTGTTGGCCTCTCTGGTGGTGTTGATAATGACTGGTCCTATGTATTCTCTCTAGATATGGGCAGTGATCGTAAATTTAAGTTAAGTGATGCTTATGCTAATTACGCAGGTATTCATGAAAGATTAAACATATCTGTTGGCCAAATTAATCCATCATTTTCTCTAGAAAATACTTCTAGCTCAAAATGGCTGGCCTTTCTAGAGCGTTCAATGGCAGCAACTGCCTTTGGCCCAGGACAAGGACTAGGAGTTTCAGCTTCTTTCTACGACCAGCATTATGCATTAGCAGCTTCAGTTTCAGCGCCAATGAAAGGTGATGGAGCTAAATCAACTGCTACTGCTGCCTCAGATAACACTATTTCAGATCAATACGTATATTCAGCCAGAGCAACTCTTGCTCCAATTCACACAGATGGACATGTTGCCCAAATTGGCATATCTGGTCATTTTGAAGAAAATAAAAATGGCTTCATTGAATTTAAGTCAATGCCTGAAATACAAACTAGAGCTAATGTAGCTGTAGTTAATACTTCAAGCGCTGCAGGTGTCCGATCAATACAAGCAAAACATCAATCTACTTTTGCTGTAGAGTTAGCTGGTCAATCTGGCCCACTGTTTGGTGAAGTTGAATACCAAATTGCTCACATTAAAAGAACTACTGGTACCGGCAATAACTTGAAATTTCATGGTTACCATGCTGAAGTTGCTTATGTGCTAACTGGTGAGCATAGAACTTATAACATCACCAATGGTACATTTAATCAACTGACACCATCATCAAATGGTGCCTGGGAATTAGCTGCTAGACATAGCTATATCACTCTAACTAATAGAGATATAGTTGGTGGCGCCGCACATAATACAACACTAGGGGTCAACTGGTATTATTCTCCTGAGATCAAAATTAGTGCTAATTATATTCGCTCCCTACAAAATACAAACCCTGCCTTTGGTACCGAACAACGCAAATTAAATTTATTCGGCGTAAGGTTCCAAATGGTATTTTAAAAATATTAAAAAAGACCAACCAATATATTTACCCCATCACTTGATGGGGTTTTTTTTACTAAAATTTCATAACGCCACTCATCTTGAATATTAAGCATACAACTGTTATACATCTAACTTTGGGATATGCTTCTTTTTTCCCCTCACCAGACAAATCAGGAGATCATTATGATACCAATTATGGGCTCATTTCATGTATATACAAATAGCAAAAGAGAAAGTGTTGGACAAATGGATCCACCGCAACCCTGAAGATTTCATATCTTTTGTTGGTGGGTGTGGAAATATAACAACAGAGGTTCTCGCAGATGATTGCAGTAAAGATTTTCCTTATGAACTTCGCGGTTAAAGCATCGGAAATATGTTTCTTAATATAAGAAAATTAGGGGGCAGTTTTTTAGCAAGCATACTGGCCGCAGATGATCTGAAAAGTTTATTAATTGATACTTTTCCTGATAGACAAGCTAAACCATTCCAACAAACAGAAATGGATAATAGAAATCTTATTAAAATCGAACTTAATAGTGTTAATGATATAAGATTAGCCTTAAGTGCAATTAATAACATTAAAACTTTACCCTCAGATCTTCTAGAAGATTTAAGAGATCTTTCGGTTAACTCTGGTCTTGAGGATATGACTAACTCCAATTCAAGACCAAATATAACCACACAACATAAAAATAAACTTTAAAATTTTAATATTGTTATGCAGATAAAAATATGTATAGCAATTCTTTATGAGTAATATAGCCATCAATTCTCGTACGACACAGGAAGATTATTGAAGTCATGAAGTTTTTTTGTTAAGTTATTCATGATGGAATGCTTGTTTAATCTGAGACATGCAACATGGGCAACCACTACGGTCAATCGTATTATACAATTATATCTATAATATAGCGTCAAATTACTTCATCTAATCATTAGTGGGCACACGTATGAAACTTAATAAATTAGCCACTCTCTCTCAAAGAACATTAATTATTTTTATAGGTTTACAAGCCTTGGTAATTTTTGCAGGTGGATATATTCTCGAATATTATTTTTACTACATGCCATGTGTGCTTTGTTTTATTCAAAGATATTTATTTTTGCTATGTTCTGTTTCTGCCTTAGTTGGAGGAATGTTCTTTTCATCTACAATCCTAAGATATTTGTCTTATACTGTAGCTATATTAAGTTCAGTTCTAGGGCTAGCTGTTGGCCTGCATCATCGCAATGTACAATCCCTTCCAATTGATAAAATACAAAACTGCAGCCAAAGCATCTCACAAATGCTAGAAAATTTTGAATTTGGTAAAATCATTGAGTCATGGCTACATGGCGACTCAGAATGCCACATCATTCAGAAATTTTTAGGCATAAACCTTACCGAGTGGAGTATTATTTTATTCAGCATATTACTTATGCAACTACTGTATACAATAAAAAAGGTAGAATAAATCTACCTTAAAAAAAGCTACCAATCCCTGGTAACCTCTGTTTGCATCAGTGGGTGTCATCCTTGACACACCACTAGAATACCAAATGAAGCGATTTAAACAAGTCCTAGAAATAGACATCGGCCATGGCAGGGAAAACTCAATATAATCAAAAACCCTGCTTTGCTCTGGTTTTTTATTTATTTCAATACGTTATAAAAACAATCAGTCTTACCTCTTATATAACAGACCATATAATTCGCACACTACCATCAGAGATTTCCTACAAACAAAATATGATTTAGCTGTTCCAAAAACAACAGCTAATGTTTGAATCTTGACTAGAAGTTATCAATAGTTTTTATTTAATATAAAGGGGACTGAATAAAGGGAAAAAATGAAAAGGTTGTTCACTTTTAGCGATAAGGCTAAAAAACACACCAACAGCACCAATAATCTTCTAAACAAGTTGGCACTGGCTCGTCAGGATCTTATCCTGAGATATACTCATGTAGGTGGCGTCTATCCTATACCCACCAAATCTCTTGAACACATCAGTGATGATGGAAATGAAGCCGAATTTGAACAAAAGGCTTCACGCTCTCAAGGATTGGCCAACCTAACTACATTTTGCAACAATCTTGTTGACTACTTAACCTATGTACAGTTTGCAGTACTAGACACTATAGAAAAAAAATCATCTGCGGCCGATGAGCCTATGCAGATTAGCGATGAAGCAAAACAAAATTTATTATTATACACAAATGAAGCCTTAGATTTTGTTGAAACATACATGGATAACAACCACCCCATTGATACTGACAAATATAGGGACGATCTGTCTAAGCTAGGGGAAACTTTAGAAAGCAGGTATACACTTGAAGATAAATTAGTTGTTGCCATGCAGCAACGACTCCAATATAAAGCACATAACAAGAAAGAAGATAGTCCTGATGATCCTGACCTGAAACAATCGCTAAATATAGATCCTAAGCGCCCTCGTCATCACTAGGGCTCACTAGGGCTCACTAAATATTTAAGCTTATCTTCTTTGTTTTCCCATTCGCTAGCATCATCCAATGGACCCTTGGACTCGCTAATAACGGGCCATTTTTCAGCTAAATCAGCATTGATCTTTAAAAAGTTTTGGTATTTTTCTGGCAACTCATCTTCTGGGTAAATAGCCTCAACTGGGCACTCAGGCTCACATAAGGCACAATCAATGCACTCATCAGGATTGATAACTAAGAAATTTTCTCCAACATGAAAGCAATCAACTGGACACACCTCAACACAATCAGTATAACGACAACGAATGCATTGCTCGGTTACCACAAAAGTCATAACAAGTTACCTAAATGATTAATCAAGGTGTCATTCTAGCCAAATTCATGCTTGCTGTCACATAAATAATTGTTGACTATACATCCATTTAAAACTTACCCATGACACAGCGCTCAATCACTCTCAATGCCTTAAAAAAATTTTCAACAACTGTTGCACGTGCTCGAGGAGGATGGATATAACAGACATTAATCCCGGCAATAACTCCTGCTAAAACACCAGTTGCCAACCTATCATCAACAATCCAAGTATTACTTTTCTCGCAATCACTTAATTCTACAATATAATTAATACCATCAGGGTAGGGCTTTTTAGTTTTACTAACAATGAACTGTATGCATGGAAAATATTTTTTAAAATATGTTATACGAGCATCTAACGGCTTGTTACTCAATATATATATTTTAATTGCTGGGCAATCATTAATTAATCCCTCCAGCCATACTTTAACATCTGTATCAACAACTAATGATCCATGAAAGGATAACACTCCGTCAAAATCTAATATCAAACTTTGTATATGATTGGTTTCAATAAATTCTTTATTGATCCAGGTAACATCTTTGCATCCAGAGTCATTTTTGATAATTTTTTTTAATTTGCCATAGTTCTCTACAAATTGAGATAAAGTATAAAGCCAACGCATCAAACAGCATCCTTGCCCGACTCTCCAGTTCTAATCCTAATAATATCATCTATTGGTAGCACCATGATCTTACCATCCCCTATTTTCCCAGTATTACAAACCCTCAGTATGGTACTTGTTATACTGTCTAGAGCATCATCGTTTACCATAATTTCAATCATCAGCTTTGGCATAAAATCTACCATAAAATCTGAGCCATGATACAGCTCAGCTTTACCGTCTTGCTGACCAAACCCCTTTACTTCCATGACAGTCATGCCTGATATACCTAAATTTTGTAATTCATCTCGCAAATCATCAAGCTTAAATGGTTTTATAATAGCCTTAACTAACTTCATGTCACATTCCTTTACTTTATTAGGTAAAATCTATACGCTAGTTGAAAATTTGCTCAAATAGATGATACCACTTTGTTGAAAGATAAACTGCTAGAAATAGTACCTCAAGAATTGTTAGATGAAGCCTGCAACAAGATACAAAGCAAACTTGGCACCGTGTCACGCGAAGAGTTTGATCTCAAATGTAAATTACTCGATAAAATAGATAAACAACTTAACATCATCGAGTACACTTTAGCAGAGATAAAAAGCAAACAATCCTGAATACCTTCTAAATATTTCTAAAATGTGCACGACACTCCACAAGCCTATTTATCATCGTGTAGATCACAAGCACAGTGAAAAGTAGTGCTAAATTATTAAAAAATGCTGGCAGTAATATCATGACAATAAAAAATATAAATGCTTCTGCTCGCTCCATTAACCCAGGACTATAGTCAAAACTTTTATTAGACTCTTGCTCTGAAACAATGCCAACAACAAGGAATGATGTCACACAGAGCAAGACCGACCCAAGCATAAACATGGCGCCCAGAGCTCGACCTTGCGGATCTATTAAAAATAATCCCAAGATTACACTAAACTCAACAACACGATCACTAATTATGTCATACACTGTTCCGATTTTAGAACTTTCCCCTACTTGGCGGGCAATGGTCCCATCCAAAATGTCTAACAATCCAGATAATAACAAGCAAAATATTGCCAATCCATTTAAATCTAATAAAATCAAGGGTGAAAATAGCACTCCGACGAAACAAGAAGCTAAAGTAACCAAATTAGGCTGCTTTATTCCTATGCCAATGAGCTTTTTAGACAATAAATTGATATAATTATCTTGTAGCCATGGTCGTACAGACTTTTCTAGCAAAATACATCCTAATTATCAAAATGGATCTTGATACACTTTGCTACACTAAACGAAGTTATGCAATAATTTCATACTTAAAATTAACTCTACATTGACAATAGGTTGTTCATGGAAATATTTGATGGTATTTTAATTTTATTAACTGCAGCTGTAGTTTCAGTCTCACTTTGTCGTCGCCTCAAATTACCACCAATCATTGGGTATCTTGCTGTTGGGGTTGTTTGTGGCCCTGGTGGTCTAAAGCTAATGGCAACCCCAGAAGACTATCACTTCCTTGCTGAGTTTGGCGTTGTGTTTTTAATGTTCACCCTGGGACTTGAATTCTCCATTCCACGATTAATAGCAGCTAAAAAAGTCCTTCTTGGTGTCGGTGGCCTGCAAGTTACTTTATGCTTAGGTGTTGTTTACCTAATTGCAAGATTTTTTGAGTTATCACCAGAGCAATCATTCATTATAGGTGCCGCATTATCATTATCTTCTACTGCTGTTGTTGTAAAACAACTAGATGAACAACATGAAAAAAATACTGCCCACGGACAACTAGCAATAAATATTCTTTTGTTCCAAGATATTGCTGCTGTAATATTCCTAATTATTGTTACTGCTATTGGTGCAGAAAGCGGCTCTACCAGCTTGCCCATGGCTCTATTTACAACACTCACCAAAGGCATCATAGTTTGTGTCGCCATGGCTCTAATAGGCCTTAGACTGCTTCGTCCCATGTTACATGAAGTTGCTAAAGCCCATTCAACCGAGCTATTTATGCTTGCCACACTATTTGTAACACTAGGCTCTGCCTGGATCACTGACCAGATAGGCCTCTCAATGGCCCTTGGTGCCTTTTTGGCGGGCATGATGCTTGGTGAGACAGAGTTTAAACATCAACTAGAGCTAGATATTCGCCCCTTCCAAGATGTATTACTAGGTTTATTCTTCATCGTAATTGGTACTTATTTTGATCTTGAAGAGTTACCAGAGCACTGGCAGAGCATCTTAATGATATTAGTTGCCTTGATCGTTGGTAAGGCAATAATGATAATGCTTATATCCCTGATTATGAAACAAGGCAACCTAAAATCATCACTCAAAACTGGGATCCTCCTGGCCCATGGAGGTGAATTTGGTTTTGTGATCCTCACCCTAGCTATACAGTATAATTTAATCTCTGAAGATGAACGTCCAGCAATATTTTCAGCACTAGTTCTAAGTGTAATTTTAGCCCCATTAATGATCCGCTATAATAAACAGATAGCCAAACTATTCATTAAGAAAAAAGATCTTGTTGAAAATAAAGATCATGTCCCACAACAACTAGTTGAGCATACTTCAGAGATAGATAAACATATAATTATTTGTGGATATGGCCGTGTTGGCCAAATAATAACAAAATTCCTCGATCAAGAGCACATACCCTGGGTTGCTCTTGATTTAGATCCTTATCGTATTTCAAAAGCCTCATTAGCTGGAGAACATTCATTCTATGGTGATGCAACTAACCCTAAAACTCTAGCTGCTGCTGGGCTATATAAGGCTCGTATGATTGTTATAACATTTGGTAATGAGCTTTGTGCTTTAGAAGCTCTGCAAAGTATAAGGGCGATGCATCAAGATGTCCCTGTCTTTATACGAACAAAAAATGATACTCATATGGAAAAATTTCAGAAGGCAGGAGCTACAGAGGTAGTACCAGAGAAACTAGAAGGCAGCCTAATGTTAGCCTCACATCTACTACTATCACTCGGCATTCCAACGCACAGGATCCTTGCTAAGCTTAGAAAAATTCATTCTACTAGATACAAATTACTGCGAGAATTTTTTGCTGGCAGTGATGACTTTGTAATGCAAGAAGGCGATGACTCCAGCAGAAGGAGTCTGCATTCATTCATCGTAACCGATTACTCCTGGGCCCTTGATAAAGAAATTGCTACGATTATGATAGCAATTCCAGAAAACTCTAGCCTAAAGTCGTTAACTCGCGGTCTTACTAGATATCAGCCAGTTCCTGCAACTATAAGCATCCAAGCTGGTGATGTGTTAGTTTTCTTGGCAACACCAGAAGAAATAACCTTACTAGATGAGCTATTACTTTCACCACTAAACAGTAAAATGAAAATTTAGAATAAACCTTCAGTCATGAACTCAATGGTTTTTCTAATATCTTCTTCACTACATTTTAAGCAATTTCCCTTGGGAGGCATTGCTCTATAGCCATTCATGGCTTTATTTAGCATATTATCCCATCCCTTAGCATGCCTAGGAGCCCAATCCCCCTTATTGGCCTTCTTTGGCGCACCAGCTAGACCACTATCATGGCACATGGCACAATTGGTTTTATAAATTTTTGCAGGCCCACTAACTTGCTCAATAGCTGCCTGAGGTTTGGCACCCTCAACATCAACCTTACCAACAGGTGTTAACCGTTCAACAATTGCTTCAGGCACCAACGATCCCGAGAGCTTTGCGTAAGTTACAGTAACGGCTCCAAGGCACAATGTCGTGATAATAGCGATAGTTAAACCTTTGTGAGTGTTTGGCAACTTACAAACTCCTTGTCGTTTCACAATAAATATAATAACATAGCAAAAGCTTAGTGCCCGTAGCTCAGCTGGATAGAGCATTGGTTTCCGAAACCAAAGGTCGGAGGTTCGACTCCTCTCGGGCGCAGATATAAAACCATAACACTATGAATTTCAGTAATGTACAGTTCCATGATAAACCAGATCCAATATGCACACCAGTTACTTTCCGAGGGCAAGCTCGTATCCTTCCCAACTGAGACCGTATATGGTCTTGGAGCTGATGCAACAAATCCTAGCGCTATCCAGCGTGTCTTTCAAGTTAAGCAGAGACCTACATCACACCCACTCATCGTTCATATTAGCAGCATAAATAAAATAGACCTCTGGGCTAAAAATATTCCACCAGTAGCAAAGACGTTGGCTCACTTTGCCTGGCCAGGGCCTCTAACCATCGTACTTCCAAAGAATGACAATGTAAGCAATTTAATTACCGGTGGACAAGATACTATTGCTCTGCGGATCCCCAGACACCCACTAGCACTATCTTTACTGCGTAAATTTTCTGGATTGGTTGGTCCATCAGCAAATGCTCACTGCCACATTAGTCCAACTCAAGCCGCACATGTTAGCCAATCCCTTGGATCTAGTGTTGATTTTATTCTCGATGGTGGAGCCTGTGAAATTGGCATTGAGTCTACAATTGTAAACTGTAAAGCTGATGGAACTGTTGAAATACTGCGACAAGGCATGATTGGCGCAAGGCAAATATCTCAATGGATCGGCAATACCGTCTACTCCACAACATTATCGGCAGAGGTTAAAGTTCCAGGAAACCTAAAAAAACACTATTCACCAAAAACTCAAACATATTTTGATAGCAATGAGGTACGCAACAAATTAGCAAATAAAATGTGTGCATTTCTCTGCTGCCACATACCTGAAAATTTGCCTAAAAATTGGACCCCAATCATAATGCCGAGCAACGTAGATGATTACGCTAAATTTTTATATGCAAAGCTATATCAGGCGGATAATCTAGAATATGATGCAATAGTGATAACCCCAACGCCAAAGAACAATCAATGGCAGGCCGTCTATGAAAAACTTAATCGTGCCACCTCAGACTTCATAGCAAGTTGACCTTCTGCCAATGGATCTAGGAATATACAACATTATCAAGTTCAGGATAGTAAGTCATGGAAATATATGTCGGAGTAATAATGGGTTCCCAATCTGACTGGGATACTATGCAAAATACAACAGAGACGCTTACTAAGTTAGGTATTGGGCATGAAACTAAAATAGTGTCCGCCCATAGAACCCCACATTTATTGTTTGAATATGCCCAAAATGCCAAACAGAACGGTATTAAGGTAATTATTGCTGGAGCTGGTGGCGCCGCCCACCTCCCAGGAATGTGCGCCTCATTAACCACGCTACCTGTCCTAGGTGTGCCAATACTCTCAAAAACCTTAAATGGTTATGACTCACTACTCTCAATAGTCCAGATGCCCAGAGGTATTCCTGTAGGAACTTTAGCTATTGGCACAGCGGGTGCCACAAACGCAGCTATTCTTGCTGCACAAATATTAGCACTGCAAGATAATCATATAGCTTCTGCAATAGAAGAATATCGCAGCCAACAAACCAAACAAATTTTAGACTCTCCCATCCCAGGAAATAATTAATATGCGCTTAGGAATAATTGGCTATGGCCAACTTGCAAGAATGCTTTATCATGCGGGTTTACCTTTGGGAGTGGATATTAGTTTTTTATCACTATCAAATGTAGAGCACATGTTTTGCCCAGAAAAAAATATCTATACCCTAGATAGAATTAAACACTTTATTCAGGAAAATGATGCCATCTCCTTTGAAACTGAAAATATTCCCTGGGCAGTATTAGATAGCCTAAGAGAACACTCCAAGGTATATCCCAATATTAACACTATTAAAATATGCCAAGATAGGTATTTAGAAAAATCTTTATTAGCAGACTTAGGCATAAAAACTGCGAAATTCACATTAATTCGTGATCTAACCGATATCGATACTATGGATGACAGCCTTGTCTTCCCATGCCTATTAAAAACAGCCAAGGGGGGTTACGATGGCAATGGCCAACACATAATCAATAATACCAAGGAATTACAATGGCATGTTAAACATGCACCAATAGGACAACACTTCATCCTTGAAGAAATAATAAATTTTGAAAATGAAATTTCCATCATTGGTGTAAGGGATAAAGCTGGCCGAATGGTTTTCTATCCCATCACTCAAAACTTACATTGCCATGGTATATTACAAACCACGCGCCCGGTTCAATTATCCCAAAATACTATAAATACGGCTAAAAGCTACCTTGAAAAGATATGTAACCACTTTAATTACGTTGGTGTGATTGCTTTAGAACTCTTTAATTCTGAGCATGGTTTAATAGCTAATGAAATCGCTCCCAGAGTACATAATTCTGGGCATTGGACCATTGAAGGCACTAATTGTAGTCAATTTGAAAGCCATATCCGCGCTATATCTTCCATGCCATTAAAAGAAATTCATGCAACACAAAGCATCATGGTAAACATTATTGGAAAAGTTCCGGATCTATATGAGGCTATGTCTATTCCAGAGGTTCATGTCCACCTGTATCATAAAAAGGAGCGGGAAAATCGCAAATTAGGCCATATAACAGCCACAGCAAACCTTAACAGCAATATAGATTTTTTATCTAATCTATGTGAGGCTTGCAAGCAAGATTAGCACAATATAAATAAATCCAACTCCGCTCAATATAATATTTTGCAAGCTCTTGTTGCTCATTTTTGGTAGCACTAAGATAATAATAATTTTGGGTGTGGCGCCATTCCACTGCCTTTACTAGCCTGGGTAACATCTGTAAATTAAGAGCCGCGCTTAAACGCAGCTCTTTTGCGGTAGAGTCATGAATGAAAATTGGGTGCCTGCTCTGTGTGATCCTTAAAATATCCTTAGCTGCTAATGTAGTATTACCTTTAATATTTGTTTGCTGGTAATAAAACCAAGGTGTGATCAAAAGTTTCACGACAATAGTTACGATAATCATGACATTTATCGCCCGCAAATAACTAGAAGATAAATTTACCAAACAATAACCAATGCTCAATGCCACCCACGGCATAGCTGGCAACAGATAACGAGCTTTAGCTTCTTGAGGCACAACCCAATATGGCAGCAGTGACAACAATAAGATCACAAAACAGGCAATTAGCATCTTGTTTTTCTGTATTCCCCTCTCTTTAATAAGAGCAAACACCACTATAAAGCTAAGTGGTGCAGATAAAAGCATAATTAAAACAGGAAAGGACATGATTTTATATAAATAGCTGCCAACAGATATTCCCTGCAAATTTTGCTTAACATTATAAATGAAATTGCCACCAGAGCTGCTCTGTTCACTCCAAATAATCAATGGCAAACAAATTGCCATGCTGGTTATCATCATGAAAGATTTATTAAATATTTTATTGCGATATTTATCGTTACTAATAAAATATAATATTGGCGCTATATAAAATAAAAAGGCTGTGTACGTTTTGCTTAATACAGCAAGATTAATGAAAACTGTTGATACGATTATATTAGCTATATTTCCCTGCAATACCCAACGCCAAAGGAAATAAATACCCAATAAAACAAATACTGCAAACACAGGATCTGCATATGCCAACCATCCTCTGCGCATCAAAACATCACCGCTTAAATAGGCAAACATACTGAAAAGTGCGACATCATCATCTTTAAATAATAAATCACCCAACTTATAAACTATAAAAGCTGAGCCCATCGTGGCCAAGATTACGACTAATCTTGCAGCTTGAAGTACACCTTCAGATTGCAACCACAGATATGTTGGTATCATAATTAACCAATTAAATAACGCTGGTCGATCATAGCTTCCTCCCAACAAAAGAGGATAGCTCCATTTTTTTGCTGCCAACATTTCAAGTGTTGAAATCGTGTAAACACCCTCTTCACCAATATGTTCAACCCACATAGTTCCAATAAAGGATAATAAAATAAGAAATAGTAGCTGCTTATAATTATTTCGTAAAAATTCTATTCTGGCAATCATTAGTTTGCTCACCAACAAAGGTTGTTAAAAGTTATCTATATGATAAGCTCTTACCTTTAAGAAGTCTGCTAAATTTTAGGTCCATAATGCTTAGAAAATTTAATAAATATGTGCTCTGTGGCCTTGTAGCTACACTCTCACATTATATTACAATGTTTACCTTAATTGAGTTAGTGAAATTTCATGTAACTCTTTCAAGCACTATAGGATACTTCATTGGTGCAATTGTTGGATACAGCTTAAATGCTCGTATAACATTTACTATTCCAAGCAACCAAACGATAGCTTTTAGCAAATATGCAGCACTTGCCACTATTAATAATTTTATCAATACAGGGTTAATCTTTAGCTTAACTAGCTATACCAACATACACTATTTAATATGCCAAATTTTAGTAACTGGCATAATTGTCTTAAGTAATTTTTATATTTGTAATAACTGGATTTATAGGACAAAATCATGCTAGATACCTGCTCTACTAAAAGTATCAGTGAACGCCAGCAAAACTTAAGCAATAAAACACTGAATTTATGTTGCTTGGTACCTGTATATAATGAAGAAACACACCTTCTTGAATTTCTCACACAGCTAGGTGAGACCCTTGCTGAAATATCAAACGAATATAGTATTATTTGTGTTAATGATGGCAGCAGCGACAACTCAGAATCCATCATTCAGCAATGCGCTAAAAGCCTACCCATTAAATCTATTTCACTATCACGTAATTTTGGAAAAGAAATTGCCATATCTGCAGGATTAGAGCACAGCGATTCTGATGCCATTATTATTATTGATAGTGACTTCCAACACCCCTTCTCAATAATAAAAGAATTTGTCGATGAATGGGCTACAGGATTTGATATGGTTTATGGCATACGCCGCTCACGCAACCAAGAATCTGGACTACGCCGTTTATTTACCAACTGCTTTTATCGAGTTATGCGCTTTGCTTCACAAGTTAACATTATCCCTAATGCTGGAGATTTTCGACTCTTAGATAAACGTGTGGTAAAAGCTTTATGCTCATGCCAAGAGCGGAGCAAGTTTATGAAGGGACTTTATGCCTGGGTTGGGTACTCGAGTAAACCCATATTTTATAATACAAATCCACGAGCTACAGGAAAAAGTACTTTTGGTTTTTTATCTCTACTCGAGCTATCTATAACTGGTATTACAGCATTTTCTAATATCCCACTGCGTGCCTGGACATTAATAGGTGCTAGCATTTCAAGCTTCTCGTTCATTTTTGCAATATATATAGCTATTAAAACTATGGTGTTTGGCACAGACTTGCCAGGATATACTTCAGTAATGGTTGGTATTTTTTTCTTTGGTGGTGTTCAGCTGCTCTCAATCGGCATACTCGGAGAATATATTGCCAGAATTTTTAATGAAGTGAAAAACAGACCCGCATATATAGTCAAATCCAAGATAGGCTTTTAATTTTTCTTCTCTGTTTTCACTAGGTATTGGATCACTTTTAAAAATTTATCTGCAGTGCCAGATTCACCCAGAGATGCACGATAGATTTTATTTGGGCCAATTATAACAACACTTGGAGACACTTTAATACCAAAAACACCGCTAATAGTATTCGCATTATTCACTTCATGCTCAATATGAAATGACTCAAATGTTGAAATGACTTGTTTTTTATCTAATCCTTCCGACTCCAGCACTCCGGCAAGAATAGAAGGGTTCGCAATATTTTTATGTTGCTTCTGAACGCTGGCAAATAGTATCTCACTATAATCTTTCTTAGGTGATAAACTTTTTGTGGTATAAAATGCTTTTGCTAGCTGTCGCCATGCTCGGTTCCAAGTGATCGGAACCTCTTGCAGAACAACACCTTTAGGTGCCTCTTTAACATATGTCTGCCAAGCAGTATTAAAATATGCACAACCATAGCACCCATAACTAAAGAATAATAAAACATGAACATCACCAGGCTTACCCTTGGTGATAATATTTTCAACTTCTCCATCACGTTTTAGATTATTAGATAATTCCTCGTAATGACGAGCACTAACTTTGAATCCAGCCGCATCATCATCTTCATTGGCCAATACAAAGCTGGGTATGAAACACAGAATAAGAAATATTTTTATTAAATTAGTACAACCCTGCAACATAGTTACTTACAGCCTCTATTTGTTGATCTGTCATCCTTGATGCAATATCTCTCATAATTTCATTAGGATCTGTCTCACGCGCTCCATCACGGTATTGTTTCAATTGCTGAGCTGTGTATTCTTCATTTTGGCCAGACAGTCTTGGGAAATTTGCTGGCTCATTACCCAAACCACGCGCTTCATGACACCCTATGCAAGCAGGAATTCTAGACTGAATATCACCACCACGATATAATGCTTGCCCCAGCTCATAAAGATCAGCAGAAGCCTTGCCCAGTGACATTTTTTGACTGGCGTAATAGCTAGACAAATCCTGTAAATCTTGTTGGTTAAATCCTGATAACATCGCATACATATTTGGATCATATCGGGGTCCAGACTCCCCCTCATGAAAAGCTAAAAGTTGCTTATATAAATAACCTTCATGTTGTCCAGCTATTTTGGGCCATAAAGAGACCGAGCTATTACCATCATCATTGTGACAAGCAACGCAAGTCTCAGTAAGACTCTTACCACGCTCAGGATCTCCAGCAGTAGAAGCAAGAGATGTTGAACTCCATAGTATTAATAAAATTGTAGCAATAACGCGCATTACAACTTCCAATTGTTGATACTGCAATTCTATTCCCAATCTGCTAATAACGTCAACTTCTTACCTTGCAAACTATTTACTCGGCGAAACCATAGCAACTCAGACCCAATTAAAATAATAGCTGCATCCCCAGGCCATAGCCATATAAGACTCGTTTGGAGTTAGCAGCTGGCTTGTAGTCAAACCTTGCCCTTACATAGTTTAACTGGAATTTTACTTGATCAGTCACAAACCAATTAACCCCACCAGTCCAGGCATTTTGTTTGCCACCGTTAAGACCGACAGGAACGTTATTGCCATCATGCCGCCTCATATTCACAAAGCTATACCTTAAGGCCAGCTCTAAGGCTCCATACTTATGTTCTGGTACAGGATCTGTAAACACTCCCTTTTCATGGTTATAAGAACGCCGCTCACCAGTTACAACCATCGCTGTTGTGATATACCATGTTTTAACATTTTGTGTAGGTGTGTTAGCAAAAAATTTTAATTTCTGATTAAAATACTCAGCCTGAAAGTTAAAGCCTTTATAATCTGTAGCAAACTCTCCAACATAGGTTCGAGTAGACTTCAATCTATCGTTCACATTTAAAAATAAAATGTTCCCAGTTTGAGATCTACCGGACATCTCAATAGTATTAGTTTTACCAACATTGAAATTTGGCACTGCCGAGCCATCAGTATTTTGTGTATTGAAATATCTTTGCTTCATATCTAAACCTATATGTAGCACACCATTATCATGACTCCATGGCATTGCAGTTACTCTGGCAAGATAAGCATATTTATCACTGCCTGGGTTGGCTCCAGGATTAACCTCTCCCAAGCCTCTTGTGCCCACAGACACATTGGCGGTAAACATGTCAGTATAGAAACCAACATTCAACCCAAACCAACGCCTATTTGTAACAGCAGCAACAGATGCACTTTGCTGCATAAATACCAGCTCACTTAAATTCGTAGTATGTTCTAGACTGAAAGGAAAATACTGCTGACCGACATTGAAATGAATATTGTCGCTCTTAAAGCTAGCATAAGCACGCTCAAGATGTGATTGTCCACCAGGAATAACTGTTGATAATTTAAGCTGTGTTAAAAAATCAATATTCGGACTAAACGCCCCTTTAATAATTAAATCTGCATTTTTTAAATTTGTACCATTGGGAAACTGGTTGGTGCCAGCATCTTTCTTCCCAGCTCCTTTAAAAAAAGCTATATCTTCCTGCACCCTACCTCCTATAGTTAAAGCAGTTGCAGAATGAAATATCATAATGACAGACAATAAGGCAGTTAATGCCCTGAAAGAATTACACACTCTAGCTCCTTGAAATATAAACGATGAACAATAAACTATCGCTTAAGAAACAAAAGCTGCGCAAATAACAAAGAAAAACCGCCTAGTTTTCGCTAGACGGCGACTAATGCATCAGTCAACAATGGGTCAAGGCTCACTCGCTAGACGTGTAGTTACCACCGGGGTTGCCCCCGGCGCCATGTTTTTCTAGAATAGTAATTGCATTCCTAAACCAAATGCACCGATTTTCCTATCTGCAGTTGCATCAGGACCAAAGGAGAATTTAGCTCGGTTATAATTGGCTTGGAATTTAACTTGGTCTGTTACAAACCAGTTAACACCAGCAGTCCAAGACTTAGCTTTACCACCATTGATGGAGTTACCTGTACGAGTGAAATCAACCGCACTATAACGTAAAGCTACTTCCCAGGCACCATTATCACCAGCAGGCTTAGGATCTTTAAACACACCAGAAGCCATGCTATAAGTTCTTTGCTCACCAGTTAATACATAACCTGCTTGCACATACCAACTTTTAGTTTTTTGTGAAGTAGAAGTACCAGTAAACTTATAATTAGTATTAAAGTATTCACTTTCTAATGTAACGCCATTATAAGCACCAGCCAATTCTACAATATAAGTACTTTGTGATTTTAGAGTACCTGTACCAGCTCCTACGGCTTGTTGTCTTAAGTTAACCACATCACCATTATTAGTTCGGCCTTGTAGCTCCATGCCAGTACCGATCCGACCCTGTGTATCTTGTGCAACACCGGCCAGATCATCAGTACTGAATTTTCTATTTTTGAAATCAACACCAATATGTACAGTACCTTCATCACCTTGCATAGGTACAGCTGTAGCCCTTACAAGATAAGCGTATTTATCACTATTAACAATTCCCAAAGGATTGTTTTCTTCTAGTCCTCTAGTAGCAACAGATAGATTCAATGTAAACATATCAGCCATCATACCAGCATTAACACCTAGCCACGTTCTTGTTAGGCCAGCAGCATCTGAAGCTGCAGATCTTTCCATAAATAACAAGTTACTTGAGCTGGCTGTATGCTGCATACCAAAAGGCATGTACTGTTGGCCAACATTCACGTGGAAATTATCACAATTCCACTTTAAATAAGCTTTTTGAAGATGAGAACTAGTAGTGTCGGTTACATTGCCATTCATCTTATATTGGATAGCAAAACTTAGATCATCTCTGCCCAAGCTACCTTTAGCGAATAGATCGGCGCGACGTAATTTTGCACCATTTGGAAAATCGTTGGTTGCACCAGTTTTCTTTCCACTTCCTGAAAAAAATGATGTATGCTCTTGAATCCTACCACCAAAATCGACATCCAGAGCCGCAGCTGTTGAGCTCGCTCCAAATAATAATGTGGCTACCAGTAATACACGTCTCTTTGAAAAAGAGGAGTTTGGGTATGTACTCAATTTACTCTCCCTAGTTTTTTATAACCTTTAAATGCGAATAAGCCAAACGAACAACCAACAATAAGGTTGTTACTGTTTCATATCATAGTCAATTAGAAAGACATGTGCAACACCACCTAAAAAGTTTTTATTAGCCCGCAATAATCAATACAACTAATTTTTTTTGTGTATTTATCCTCATAAGTTCTTGACCAAACATCAAACAACACCGCATACTCTCTCTCTAACAACAACGATAATGATGGGCAACATGGCACAGAAAATACACTTCAATAATGCTTCGTACTTAACCAGCGCAACAAAGTTAGGCGAATGTCCCACGGATATTATAGCAGAAGTCGCTTTCATCGGCCGATCGAATGCAGGCAAATCTAGCGCAATTAATGCTATAACTAACCAAAAGTCCCTAGCAAAAACTAGTAAAACTCCCGGTAGAACGCAAATGATTAACTTTTTTGCTCTGACCCTGGAGCATAACTTGGTTGATTTGCCTGGCTATGGTTACGCTCGAGTAATGTCCGATACTAAACAGTCTTGGGAAACAATGATCACCTCATACCTTTTAAATAGAGATGCCCTAAAAGGATTAATTATTTTAATGGATATTCGCCACCCATTTAAAGAGAGTGATATTCAAACTTTACGATGGGCTGAGTCCTATAACATACCTGTACATGTAGCCTTAACCAAATCCGACAAATATAAAAATGGACCTGCGAAGAATATCTTCTTTTCTGTACAGAAACAGCTTAAAGAAATTTCCCCAACCTCAAGTGTCTCACTGTTCTCTGCGATGAATAAAACAGGCGTTGAACAGCTCCAAGACAAGATTCGTGCATGGTTGACTCAAAATAGCTAGTGCGCGGCACCCCAATTACTACCAGCACCAATTTCTACCAACAGCTCAACATCAAGACTTGCTGCGGTAGTCATTTTTTCTTTTATCATTTGCGCTGCCGTCTTGACTGAATCTTCTGTAACCTCAAAAACTAATTCATCATGCACCTGCATAATAAGCCTTATATCATCATCACTTCTATCTTGCAGTTCATCATGTATACCAATCATTGCTCGCTTGATGATATCAGCTTGACCGCCCTGCATGGGGGCATTTATTGCAGCTCGCTCTGCAGCCTTTCTTCTGATCGCATTGCTGGAAGTAATATCTGGTAAATATAATCTTCGTCCAAACAAAGTTTCCACAAATCCATGCATATGTGCAAAATCTCGAGTTCGCTCCATAAATTTTTTCACACTAGGAAATTTTGCAAAATATGAATCTATATATTCTTGTGCTATACCTCTCTCAATAGACAGCTGTTGCGACAAACCAAACGCTGACATCCCATACATTAAACCAAAATTAACTGCTTTCGCGTGACGTCGCTGTATATCAGTTACGGCATCTAGGCTCACATCAAATACTTCGGCGGCAGTAATTTTATGTACATCCTGATTATCCTTAAATGCCTGCAACAACTGCTCATCTTTGGAAAAATGTGCCATTATTCTTAACTCAATTTGAGAGTAATCTGCTGAAATAATCATATACCCTGGCGAGGCAATAAACGCTTCTCTAACTCTGCGTCCATCAGCAGTTTTAATAGGAATATTTTGCAAATTAGGCTCTGTTGATGATAGACGCCCGGTCGACGTTATGGCTTGATGATAAGAGGTATGTATTCTGCCAGTTATTTCTGAAACCCTCTGTGGCAAACTATCTGTATACGTTGATTTAAGTTTATGAAGACCTCTATAAGACAAAATTATATTTGGCAACTCATACCCCTTGGCCAGCTCAACCAAGACCTGCTCTGCTGTTGATGGCGCACCTTTAGGAGTCTTGCTAATCACTGGCAAGCCAAGCTTCTCAAAGAGTATTTCCTGTAATTGCTTGGGCGAATTAAAATTAAATTCCTCACCTGCCAAAGCAAAAGCACTCTCTTTACAAGCATCCAGCTTGATTGCTATTTCCTGACTTTGCCTTGCTAATTCTTGACTATCTATCAGTACACCACAACGCTCCATTGCTAATAACACCCGAACTAGAGGCATTTCAATCTCATAGAACACACTATGCAAACCTTTAATATTATCAATCTTAGGTTTCAAAACGTTATAAAGCTGGTAAACAATATCGGAATTTTCACAGGAGTACTGTGTGGCGTCCTCCACACTCACTTTACTGAATGGGACTTGCTTCGCTCCCTTGCCAGCCACCTCCTCATATGTGCTAGCTTCATGCTCTAAAAATCTTAAAGCACAACTAGGTACGTCGTGACGGCCAGCAACACTATCGTATACATATGACGCTAACATGGTATCAAATACTTTTGTTTTTACATCAATATTTAAATTTTTCAAGACACCTGCATTATATTTAATGTCGTGAACAATAATAATTTTACTAGTATCAGACACAATATCTTCTAAAAGCTCAATAATAGCGTCTACCGGTAATTGTGTTGGTACCCCCTCATAAGCGTGACCAACAGGAACGTAAAAGTATCGTTCTGCCACTGTGATCGCCACGCCAATTAATTGTGCAACCATAGAGTTAGTACTGGTGGTTTCTATATCTATAGCAACCAATTCATTTGTATTAAGCAACCCGATCATTTCTGCTAATTGGGCGTCATCAAGCACAGTTTCATACTTATTATTGGGCTGCTTCTGTCCTGCTCCTTGGTTTTTCAATTCTACAGTCCACTTTTTAAACTCTAGTTTTTTGAACATTTTATATAAGCCTTCATTGTCTGGCTCACCCAAAATTGCAGTGCTGATATCTTGCTCTAAATCTAAATCTTGTACGACCGTTACTAATTTCACATATAAAGGGATGTCTACAATCGCCGCCCGTAAGTTTTCTCCAACCTTTCCTTTTATATTCTCAGAATTTGCAATAATGTTATCTAATGTTTTATATTCATCCAACCATTTTACTGCTGTTTTTGGTCCAACCTTACTCACCCCTGGAATATTATCAACACTATCACCGACCAATGCCAAATAATCCACCATTTGCTCCGGGTAAACTTTAAATTTTTCAAAAACTCCAGCTCGATCCATTATCAAATTAGTCATTGTGTTCACTAGTACTATATTTTCATTAACCAGCTGCGCCAGATCTTTATCACCGCTAGAAATTAATGTGAACAACCCCTTCTCATTTGCTTGTCTAGAAAGCGTGGCAATAACATCATCTGCCTCAACGCCTGGAACAATTATGACGGGGATCCCCATTTTTTTAATGATTTCAATGACATGGGGTATTTGCACAGCTAACTCTTCAGGCATTGTACTTCTGTTGGCTTTATACTCAGGAAACATTTTATGTCGAAAATTTCCCCCAGGAGCATCAAACACCACCACAAAACAGTCGGTCTTATAACTATCCATAAGGTTGCGCATCATGCTCACAACACCATAAATTGCACCAGTAGGCATACCTTCACCATTTATTAGTGGGGGCAAAGCATGAAACGCACGAAATAAATATGCAGATCCATCTACAAGAACAAATGGATTACTAGGAATTTTACTCATCAATTATATGCCTAAATTTTCAAGTCCTACTATCCTACAAGAGCGGCTCTTTCCCGTAAACCAGGGATCTGGTTATACTATTAAAAAGGAGTGTTTTATGTCGGTATATACTTTAGTAGGCCATACTCATATTGAAAAATTTTTACACAATTATGGATTGAGCTTAATTCAAGCTACACCAATTAAAAAAGGTACGGTAAATAGTAACTATCGTATTAGCACCAATCGTGGTAATTACATCATGACCATTTTTGAAAACATGCAACAAGTGGACATCTCTCCTATCTTTTCATTAACTAGCCAACTCTATAACCTAAATCTTAAATGCCCCATGCCAATACCTGACAAGCAAAATAATTATATTGGAAGTATTGCTAACAAGCCCACAGCCATCATCTCGGCTCTACCTGGTGATGAGCCTCAGCCCATTCAAACAGTGCATGCTAAACATATTGGGGCCTGGCTAGGTAAAATGCATTACATTTCGGATAGCATTAGATTACCTAAAATTTCTAACCCAATGGGAACGATGTGGCGCAGCACTACTTTGCAGAAAATAGAAAACTTATTAAATAAAACAGATAAAACCAACCTTGACCGTATTTTTTCAAATATTCACACTATATCGATGAATGGTGCCAGTTTTGGTTTCTGTCATGGTGACCTGTTTCCTGACAACTCTCTCTTTAACGATACAACGTTATGCGGAGTTATAGACTTTTATTATGCTTGCAGCAGTTATTTTATTTATGATTTAGCAATTTGTGTAAATGCTTGGTGCTTTGATGATTCTGGAAACTTTATTGAAAGTCGATATGATGCTTTAGTGACTTCATATCAAAAATATAACCCCCTCAGCACAATCGATACAACGCTGTGGAATCAAGCCTTACAGCTTGCGGCCCTAAGATTTTGGCTGTCTCGATTACACTCTCTTTATACCGTAAAGAAAGAGAGTATGATTTCAGTAAAAAATCCAACACCAATGCTCCGAATCATAGACTTTCATCTCAAGCATTCATTAAAGCTGATCCCAGAGGCCAAACCCATGGCCCTGTAAAAGTGTAGCTGGAATTCTAATCAACAATTTCTAACTTAGCATATCCTATGGCCAACCATTTTGTTCCAGATATTTCGAACTGAATGTTAATTCTCGCCCGCTCTCCATCACCCTCAAAATCTGTAACCACACCTATGCCAAACTTTTTATGTGACACTCTCTGGCCAAGACTATACCCTGCACACGATGTCCCTTTGGTTACTTTCGTAGAACGGTATTGTGTATACCCATATGCCTTGCCTCCATATGCGGGATTTTTAGGGGCAATAGGCATGCGATAATGTGCTGGTGGACTTACCTCCATTTTCCTACTTTTACTGTTTTTGAACTTAGCAGGAATCTCCTCGATAAATCTAGAAGCCGTCCTGATATCTTCACGCCCAAATAACCTACGTCGATTCGCATGAGTAATGTGCAACATCTGCATCGCGCGAGTTATGCCAACGTAACAGAGCCTACGTTCTTCCTCAACTCCCATAGGATCATCTTTTGTTAAATAATGTGGAAAAAGACCTTCTTCTACACCACAAATAAATACCATTGGAAACTCTAATCCCTTAGCAGAATGTAATGTCATCATCTGCACAGCATCTTGGTCATGAGACTTCTTATCACCAGAATCTAACGCTGCATAGGAAATAAACTCTAATATCACCTCGGCATTAGTTAAATTAGCACCACTTTCTTGGCTTTGACTAACAAAATCACCAGAAGCATTAATTAACTCTTCTAAGTTTTCTGCACGAGCCTGTGCCTTCTCGCCACGCTGCTCTTTAAAATGTACTAAAAGACCACTTTTTTCAATTATTTTAACAACGACATCCGCAAGCGTTCCTGTTTGCATTATTTCTTGCAAGCTCTCAATAATTTTCAGGAATGTTTCCACGCCACCGCGAGCTTTGCCCGTTAACAAAGATTCATCTACAGCTATTTCACCAGCTTGCAACAAGCTAACATTATATTGCGCTGACACGGCTCTTATTTTTTCAATGCTTTTCGCACCCACACCGCGCGGGGGTACGTTAATAACCCTCTCAAAAGCAGAAGTATCATCTGGACTTATCACTAAACGTAAATATGCCATTGCATCTTTAATTTCAGCTCTCTCGAAAAAGCGTAGCCCTCCATATATTACATATGGGATACCAACTCGAACAAATGCTTCTTCTAAGACTCGTGATTGTGCATTGGAACGATATAAAACAGCAACATCTTTAGCATTTTTCCCTTGTGCTAAATAGTCCTGAACCTTCCGTACTACATATAAAGATTCATCATCTTCATTTAAGGCACCATAAACTTGAATTTTATCTCCTGGACCAGCATCAGTCCAAAGATTTTTACCCATTCTCTGGGTGTTATTACTAATTAGTGAGTTTGCAGCGGATAAAATTAACTCGGTTGAGCGATAATTTTGCTCTAAGCGAACCACTTTACAATTAGCATAATCTTTTTGAAACTTATCAATATTTTCAACTTTAGCGCCACGCCACCCATAAATAGACTGATCATCATCTCCAACTATCGTAATTGAATGTGCCCGCATTGCTAGCTTTTGTAACCATGCATATTGAATTGTATTCGTATCCTGAAACTCATCTACCAATATATGTGTGAATTTTGCCTGATATCGTGCTAAAACCACGGCATTATCAAGTAATTCGTATCCACGTAAAAGTAATTCTGCAAAATCAACGAGCCCTTCGGTTAAGCAAATTTCATCATAACGCTTAAAAACTTCAATAAAAACTGCTTCATGTGTATGCGTTGCAACTAAAGAACCTGATCTAAGCCCCTCATCTTTTTTACCATTAATATAATACTGAGCTTTCTTCGGAGGCCAGTTATCTTCATCAACCTCCATTTGCTTCATTAGTCGCCTAATGATTGCCAACTGATCTTCAGAATCTATAACTTGGAAATTATCCGGTAAGCCCACCTCTTTATTGTTTTGGCGCAACATTTTATGCGCCAAGCCATGAAATGTCCCCACCCACATTGAGGCAACGTCACCATCGACCATATCCTGCAAACGGCGCCTCATTTCATGGGCAGCCTTATTCGTAAAGGTAACTGATAAAATCTGTCCAGGATAGACGTTGTGATTTTTTATTAGCCAGGTAATTCTCTGTACAAGAACCCTAGTTTTTCCACTGCCGGCACCAGCTAAAACAAGTAACGGTCCGATATCCGCACATACAGCTTCTAGCTGCTGCGTATTTAAATCTTCTAACACGACAATACTGCTTATTGAAAAACTTATGCTAATTCTATCAAAAAGATTATGGCTCCGCAGCTCATTTTATTATTATTAGCTATCATGCCGCCAGGTGCCATCGTCTTGCCGACAAGCCTGACCCTTCAAAACTTCCTGCTTGCCCTCAATAAACACTGTATTTGTATAGCTGCGACACACTCGATTTGATTTTTCAGTAGTGTTAGTTACCACAAAGTTACCGCGATGATTGGTGTTTGGATTTTTCCAAGAAGATACAACGTTATCTGGCTGTTTTTCTAATGTGCGATAAGCTGCTTGATTTGCTAGCTCTTTATCTCGGTGATCCATTTTGGCACCAACATGAGCTCCCAGCTGTGCCCCCAGAAGGGTGCCGATAGCAACTCCAGCCAACTGACCATTACCTTTACCAAACTGAGACCCAACTAAGGCACCAGTTGCAGCGCCAATAAATGTTCCAGCACTTTCTTTTGGGCCATCAGCAGTACAGCCAGTAAGAAATAATACTAGCAATACTGTGCTTATAATGATTTTATGCTTCACAAGGTCTCCCCAAAATAAAAACGTCGACTGTCTGTTATTATAGGCAATTTTGGCAGAGACCGGAATATTTTTTGGTTATAAACACTAGTTTGCTGGTTATTCAGCCAACTCTTTTAGCGCTTTTAATACTGTTACTTTCACAGCGTTCATTGCTGGCTTTGCTGCTATTTTAACTTCAGTACCAGTTAAAGGGCTAACCATAGTACGTGCTTTAGTAGCTTTCTTTTTTATTTTTCTAAGCTTTAAGCCAAGAAATGGTAAAATAATTTCGCCAGAACCACGCTTTTTCAGGTGTCCACGCATTACGCCCTTTAATTCTGCAAACACGGCTTCTACTTGTACTTTAGTTAGCCCGGTGTTTTCAGATAAAATATTTAAAATATCAGCTCTAGTATGCTTGTCTTTAAAGGTTGGTGAGGTTTTTTTAGCAACCCGCTTTACCTTTACGCTTACTTTAGGTTTAACCTGTTCTTTATCTTGTGTCTTTACTTTCTCTTGTGCCTTTACTTTTTTTACAGACATTAAAATCTCCATTACGTCAATCAATAGCGCGCATTATGACAACAGATTTCACGAAAAGCAAGCAGGCCTTTTATTTATCCTATAAATCTAAGACTTCTATACAAGAAGGGTTATCATAACTTGGAAAGTTTATTCTTCTGCTAACCTTATGAAGCGCCAAATTTACCGAAAAGTCACTTGTGAAATCTAAATGCCGCTTGCGTCGTCTTTGCAACCATGGTGCAACCTCGTTAGCATTTAATAATAACGGCATACGAGAATGTAGACGATTTATCTTGGTAGTAGCTTCCCTGGTAATTACAGCACAAGTATTTTCTGAGTATATGCCTGCCATGTACAACAACCCACGGGGATCATGAACATAGTACGGCTGCTTTGATGAGCCCACACTTTCCCACTCATAATAACCTGAGGCAATAATAACACATCGATTATTCTTATAAGAAAATGCAAATGTTCGCTTCTCTGTTATTGTTTCAAATCGTGCATTAATAAATGGCTTGCCTTGATGCCAACTTGGTGAAAAGCCCCAGGACATAAATTCCAGACATTCAGGCTCGCGCAACACTAAAACCACATCATCAGGAGCTATATTATATCTGGGCCTATAGGCAACATGATTAGTAAACCCTAGTTTTTGCTTAAGGTTTTCATAATTAATTCCCAAAGCAAACCTTCCACACATAATTTTACTCCACAGTAACTGACTTGGCTAAGTTACGGGGTTGATCGACATCAGTACCCTTAAGTACTGCAACATAATATGACAATAACTGTAGAGGTATACTATAAACAACAGGCGCTAATGCTTCGCTGGTTTTGGGCATTTGAAAGTGATGCGCTGCATGCTCTGATTGAGCACCAAAAACAAAAACTTCCCCACCCCTGGCACTAACCTCACTAATATTTGCAGTGACCTTATCAAAAAGGCGATCTTCTGGTAACAGAAATATCACAGGCATGTCCTCATCAACCAAGGCTAATGGTCCATGCTTAAGCTCACCAGCTGGATACGCCTCCGCATGAATATAAGACAACTCTTTTAATTTTAGCGCTCCCTCCAATGCAATAGGAAACAACATCCCTCGCCCTAAAAACAAGACATGATTTTTGTTGGCCAGCTTGTGAGCCAAATCTTTAAGTTTGTCTTCCTGAGCAAGCATTTGAGTAACCAGCTGCGGCAACTCACGTAAATCCTCACAAGAAAATTCTATATTTTGTATTCCAGCTAATGCATTGGTTAACATATACAAGCCTACAAGCTGTGTAGTAAACCCTTTTGTCGTTGCCACACCAATCTCTGGTCCAGCATGGGTTAACAAACTTAGATCACAGCAGCGCATTAGAGAACTTTCCGGAACATTACAAATAGCTAAAGACCCCAAAAGATTTGCATCTCCGCGCACATCCGCTAATGCAGCTAATGTATCTGCTGTCTCTCCTGATTGAGAGATTGCTACAATCAATGTTCCATGAGGCATGGCTCGTCGTCGATAACGAAATTCACTAGCAATTTCTACATTACACGGCAATCCTGTAAACTCTTCAATCCAGTAACGACCAACCACACCTGCATGGTAGCTAGTTCCACAAGCAATAATTTGTACATACCTTACGTTGGCAAAAATATCTTTTGCTTTACTGCCAAACACTTCTGGAACAACCACGCCATTAGAAATACGGTCTGAAATCGTATCTTCAATTGCCTGAGGTTGTTCAAAAATTTCCTTATGCATGTAGTGCTTATGACTGCCTTTATCTGCAACATCAAAAGAAATAGCTCTCTTTTTTATCTCCCGGCTCACATTGCTCCCAGAACGATCAAAGCACTCAACTCCGGAACGAGTTATTTTTGCAACATCACCATCTTGTAAATAAATAAATTCCTGGGTCAATTTCTGCAATGCTAATGGATCTGAGGCAATAAAATGCTCCCCTACCCCCATACCAACAACTAGAGGGCTACCCTCTCTTGCCACAATTAAAGTATCTGGGTCCATTACATCTATAACTGCAATAGCATATGCTCCTCTTAACCGAGCAATAGTGCTATTCACTGCAGTAAATAGATCTACCTCGCCTTCGTGGAGCTCATTATATATGCAGGCTGCAATAATTTCTGAATCGGTATCTGAACTAATATCATTAGCTTGTAACTTTAATTCTTGCGCCAGAGCTTTGTAGTTATCAATGATTCCGTTATGTACCAAAGCTATTCTTGAACCAAACAAATGTGGGTGTGCATTATTTTCATTTGGCTCACCATGCGTAGCCCACCTTGTATGTGCAATGCCAATTTTCCCCTGTGCTTGCTCTTCATCAATACTATTAACTAGCTCAGAGACCTTCCCAGCACAACGCTGTCGATTTATCTTTCCAGCATTTATGAGAGCAACACCAGCCGAGTCATAGCCCCGGTACTCTAACCGTAACAAGCCATCAAGCAATACTGGTAATATATTTCGCTCTCCAATAGCACCAACTATTCCACACATATCCGCCCCTTAAGTTGTTTTATCTTTTTTTTCCTGCAAAGCTAATAACGCCTTACTTTCTTTACTGATCTGTTTTTTGAGATTTACTGTTAGTTTTTTTGCTGGGGCATCTTCCATTAATGTTGTCCCGGCAGCCAACAAAGCTCCCTCACCAATTTCAACCGGCGCAATCAGCTGACATCCAGACCCAATAAAAGCGCCATTGTTTATCTTAGTTAAATGTTTATTTTTTCCGTCATAATTACAGGTAATGGTGCCAGCACCAATATTTACCCCAGAGCCAACTATAGCGTCACCAATATAACTCAAATGATTAATCTTGGAGGATTCAGCCACTGTCGTATTTTTAGTTTCGACAAAGTTACCTATTTTCACTCTGTCTTTTAGAACCGTTTTCGGCCGGATTCGAGCAAATGGCCCAACGTCACATCCGGCCCCAATGATGGCTCCATCGATAATGCTATTTGCTTTAATGTGGGCTTGTGCAAATATTTTACTATTGCGGATCACACAATTTGGCTCAATATAAACCTCGTCTCCAAGCTCAACTTCACCTTCAAATACACAGTTAATGTCTATGCTTACATCTTTACCACAAACAAGATTGCCGCGAATATCACAACGTTGAGGATCAAAAATACGCACCCCATTCTGCAATAATTTCTTAACTTGCCGTGCCTGCATCTGCCGCTCTGCATGTGCTAAATCAACATGTGAATTAATTCCCAGAGCATGAGTCATGGGAATTTGTTGTGCTATAACACGCACACCACTAGCTACCGCTAATTCAATAAGGCTGGTTAAGTAATACTCTCCACTACTGCTGCTTTTTACTAAACTTTGCATCCACAACTTTAATTTCTGAGTAGGAAAGATTAAAACACCAGTATTAATTTCAGTAATTTCAAGCTCACTAGCACTGGCATCTTTATGTTCAACAATTTTGGTTACAGAACCATTAGGATTACACACCACACGGCCCAGACCAGATGGTTCTGTAACCTGAGCACTAAGTATGCCAACGTCATTGGGACCAGTTTTTTCTAGTAAAGAATTAATATCTTCGGTTGTCACCAGAGGCATGTCTCCAAGCAACACTAGAGTTTGAGTTGCTTTAACATCCAAAGCATTCTCCAAAGCAACCCGCACAGCATGCCCTGTTCCTAACTGTAGCTCCTGGTGCACCCAAGATAGCCCCCGCTCTTCAGCCAGGCCCATTAAGACCTCACCTTGATGCCCATGAACAATAGATATTAACTCTGGATTGAGTCCAGCAGCAGCCTCCACTACCCACAAGAACATTGGTTTGCCGGCAACCTTGTGTGCTGGCTTGGGTAAACTACTTCCCATACGTGTTCCCTTGCCTGCGGCAAGTACGACAACTAGCAAACTCATTGGCATTCCCCACTTTTTGCCGAATAATAACATAAAAATACTAATACTGTTTGTATAGTCGCATTCCCCCCCAAGATTAAGATACAATGTTTCCATGAAAGGAATATATCGAACAAATGGATTTGGGTTGCTCGAGGTTTTAATAACAGCCTTGGTGCTTTCTATTGGCCTTCTTGGGACCGCAGTGCTGAATGTTAAGTCTGCAAAGTTAGCCCACAAAGTAAAACATGCATCGAATGCAGCCTTACTTGCCAATGAGCTAGCCAGCTCCATGTATGCCAACCCTTTAGAAATATCCACAGGCACCGCTGGCGCCTATCACCTAATACTCAATAACAACAAACAAGACAGCCTCAACTTTAATTGCTCAAACCCAGAGCAATGCTTCCAGACTCGAGCCAGTGGCGGAAGTTACTGGTGGGAAAAATCAACTATTTCTGGCCGCGACTGCCGTAGCAACGAATGCTGGTCTGTAGAGCAAGCTATTTTTGATATCATCATGGTTAATGAAAAAATTGCCGCCCAGCTCCCTGAAGGCAGGATATCTGCATTTACCCACTCTGAAGGAGAGTATACATTAACAATAAGTTGGACCGATCCCAAGAGCGAAATCTCACCATCGACAACAGTGAAAATCCCTTATGATGGCTCAGCATTTGATCCCGCAATTAGGATCCGACAAATACCTTATGCTCTTTACATGTCAGATACAACGCCTAAAACTGGAGAGACTCAAACCTTGCCAGATACCATTCTGGAACCTTGGCTTTTATATTTTCACAGCTGGCTTGATAATGTCAGGCGCCCGGTACCAGAAGAAGGAAGATATACGCACGACGTGGATAACTCAGTTGTCGAAGACATACACAGCGGCTACGTAAACAATACCCAACTAAACTCAATATGTGATAATCACGAGCTACAAAACAATGCTATTTGCGACAGGGAATTCCCAGACACTCAACCAATAATTATAGATACAGCGGAAACATCATCCATCGGCAGCATCATTAGCCCAGCAACCCTATCCACATCGCTTAGACAGGATGGCTCTATTCCCGAGGGACGAGCAACCCCCCTAGAGACATTCGCCACCCCGGCACCAATACCAATTAGCGGTGGATGGTCGGACTGGAGTAGAGTCCCTGGACGTGGACCCCGCGACCGCGAGGATTGCGGATACTATACACGTTCATGCACCAACCCGGCGCCTGAGCATGCAGGGGCTCAATGTGCCGGCTCTCCCGGTGAGTGTAGAACTCATGGCTGTCAGGTCACTTCAGATCCGGTTACTTTTCTCACA
>JABJGS010000058.1 GCA_018703155.1 Francisellaceae bacterium
CATAAATTGCTTGCCTTTAAAACTGATCATATTATATCCTTGTTATATGAATAGTTAGTTAAGAATTATAACATTTTATGTGCAGATGCGACAAAGCCCTACGTTTTATGTTGTATTTCTTCGAGGTCGCTACTTTGGCATTTATTATTATATGGATAAGTTTGCGGGCGCATAGAAGAATACTTACCTAATTAAATTTAATTACTACAAAAATCAGGTTTTTATTGACGTGTTGCACTTAATACAGTAGAGTTGCTCAACTAGCTGCTCGAATGGTTGGTTCGAAATAGTTTGTAGATATAAATATAAAAATAATTAGAGGAATCATTATGCCTGTACTAGATCATAAAAATTTAATTTTAGAAACTAAAGCAGAAACTTTTTCGGTACAAAATTTTCATTCTTTACTTGCAGGTATTCGTACAGATATTAAGCTGTCGGTTGATTATCGAAGTGGGACATCAGAGTCGGTTGTGTACTCACTAATGCCTGAAAGAGAAGGTCTTGCATGGGGAAGAAGATTCTTTGATCTAAGTAGATTCAGTAGTATGTTAGAGCCGCTTTCTGAAGCAGTAGCTATTGTATCAGAAAAGCACTCAGAAGAAGACTCTATAAATATAATAAAGGCATTCTTCTTGAAAAGGCCAGAAATGCGTAGTGATCCATTAGTTTTAAATGTTCTCTTATATGCTATTAAGAAGCCAGAAATTTTTAAGCAGGATGCTTGTGATGCTATGAGGAGAGTTCTGGGTATAAAATTTACATCAAATCATTTTAGCAAAACAAAACAGAAATATTTTTCTGATGAATCTAGTGAGCTACTGGTACCTGCTGATGCAAGCGTTAGTTCGATGGAAATGCATGATATTCCTGAAAAATATCAGGCTTCGTTATCATTAGTATGTACAGTTAATCCAAGAGCAACTGAAATTAATGGAAGATTGAATGATTTATTTGCCTCTTTTAAAGAACAAGTTGTCGCAGGTGATGTATCTTCTATCGAGTTAGCATCGTTTCTTCATACTGGGATTATTAAAATTCATCCATATACTGATGGAAATGGTAGAGTGGCTAGAGCATTAATGAATCATGTTCTAAAACAGGATGATATTGGACCTTTTGATCCTAAAATAAACGCTCTCAAGGAACATGAGTATGATAGCGCTGCTGCATTAAATGATGAGTTACATTTTGCTGAATGGATCAAAACACAAGCGCAACAGCAACTAGAGGAAAGACATCTGCAAGAGCAAAGACAACAAAGGAAGATACAGATAAAGAAGAATCCTAAAAGTACAGAAGCTAGAAATTCTTTTAATCTTTGCAAGGCTGCTCGAGATGGCAATATAGATGGTATACAGGAGATTATATTAGCTAACGCAGGATTAGACTTAAGTATGCCTGCACCAGGTGCAAAAAACTATACTCCTTTACACTATGCATGCCAACTTGGTAAGTATGATTCTGCAAAGTTTTTGCTAGATGCTGGTGCTGATCCACTAATGACTAATGATGCAGGGAAAACTGCATTTAGTCTTATTAAAAATACTAAAATAAAAGCAGAACTAGAAGAGTGCTGGAGAGGTAATGCTCATGCAAAGACTCATGTTGAAAAATGTGTTACTAAAATAACAGAGGTTCGTGCAGCAGAAGAACATGATGATGATAAACAAAGGGCCGATGTTTCTACTACTGAAAGAGGTGGTTTTTTAATAGCTAGTAGTCAATCTCCATCATCTAATAATAAAGAAGAAATACCACTTGGTCATGATGATGAAGTGGAAATTTCGACTCGTACTGCTCATATCCCTACGGTTATAGATAGGAAAAAAATGGGTCTATGATGAATTGTGGGGATATTTGACTACTGTCTATTATCCCCAGATCTGTTTTAACTTTTTTTCTCGGCCACAGTTATATTTATAAAACTTGTATCTTACAGGATTCTTTTTGTAATAGTCTTGGTGGTACTCTTCTGCAGGATAAAACATTGCAGCTTGGGTAATATTAGTTTCAATATTATTTAACTTTTTTGACTCAAGCAAAGCTTTTCTTGATGCAAGAGCTACTTGTTTTTGCTCTGCATTATGGAAGTAGAGCTCACTGCGGTATTGATCACCTATATCACAGAATTGTCTGTCTTTTACTGTTGGATCTATATTATGCCAAAATACCTCTAGTAACTCTTCATATGAGATAATAAGTGGATCATAAATAACTTCTATAGCCTCTGAGTGGCCAGTGCCACCACTTGATACTTGCTCATATGTTGGATTTTTGGTATGTCCTGCAGTATAACCTACAGTAACATTAGTGACCCCACTTAATTTGTCAAAAGGTTGCTGCATGCACCAGAAGCAACCACCAGCAAAGGTGGCTTTTTGAGTTTTTGATTGATTTTTATTAGGCATGAGCTTCTCTTTTGAATGATTGTTTAATGACATCGTTGGAATAGATAATGCGTAACTATTTAAGGATAATGTTGCAAAAATCATGAAGAGCAATTGATTAATGAAAAATTTATCAAACTTAGCTTTGATCATTTTTAACCATTCCCTTGTAGTTTTTAATTTTCCCATCGAATGTACTAGTTGTAGCATTTTTGCTTAAAATTATTTCTTTAACATTAGATTGTTTACTCATAGTTTCAAGTAGGTTTACTAAGCCACGTTCGGTAATTTTATTATAGGATATATCTATATACTCAAGGTCTGTATTTTCTAAGAACCAAGGAATTAATAATTCTATACTACTACTAGTTAGTTTATTGTGTGAAAAACTAACTCGTTTTAGGCCGTTAGGCAGCTTATTTAAGATATTTTTAATGTTGTTAGTGTTTAGTGTACATTGTTCGATGATTAAAGTTTTTATATCTGGTGGAATATTTATATTTTCTATAGCTCGCATATTTAGTTGTGAGCTAGTAACTGAAAATACTTTTAGGTTGTTTGGCCATTGTATGTCTGGCTTCATATCATTAATACAATTAAGGCAATCATTTATATATATTGAAGTGATGCTATTGTTATTTCCTAGAGCCTTATAAACCTGAGTAGGAGTTTTTTCTTGAAGTCTGCTTAGAGATAATGAGTTAATGAGAGTACTATTTTTTATTATATTACTTAAATTGTCTGCATGTGATGGTTTTATATCATGTAATTCAAGTAGATATGGAGTTTTACGTTTAGTTAGAAGGTTATTAAGCTCATTAGGGGAAAGGCTAACTATTTCGTATCTATCAATTAATATGCGCTCTGGTTCTACTTCTTTTTGTGCAATTCCGCTGCGAAAGAACTCACTAGCGAGCTGATCTTCAGGAAATAGTGAATAGATAACAACAGTGATGGTTGCGCAGCTGACAAGCATGATAAGAGCTTTTGCGAGACCATTTTTTAATTTATTATTTTCTCTAGCATAAAATGGGAATAACAATAAAGCTAAAGTGTTAACAATAATAAGCCCGAGCAATATTCTGAAAAATAGCACTTTCTAAAATCCTTTTTTTTAATATGAAATATATATTAACAGTCATCAAGAAGGATTGTAATCCATCAGGTTAGTCGGGATGCTAACATATGGTTATTTGCTATATTTTTTTCGGATGGTAATGGGTCGCTAAAATCTTTGCAATACTAAAAATAAAACCACTACTGATTACAAAAAAAACAAAGGAGATTTGATATGGAAGACCGCAATGAAGACATCCCTGATAAAATGTCATTAGCAATAGCACTGCTTATAGCAGCTTGTATAATAGGGATATTTTGCGCTATTAGCATCGCCATCGCTCAGAATATTGACGTAGATTCTGATAACGACTTTGGTGAGAATTTCTCAATAAAAACATCAAGAAACTATCTCACTGAGCACCCTTTTTTATAAGGTCCTCTGCAATATGGCTCCCCGAGACGGGCTCGAACCGCCGACCCAGTGATTAACAGTCACTTGCTCTACCAGCTGAGCTATCGGGGAACTGCGAAAGAGATAATACTCAACAACTGGGCCTTGGTCAAGCATTGTTGTGCTTATGAACATAGTTAGTTAGTCTAGTTATGGCTGTTTCAAGTACTTCTTTGCTGGTCGCAAAGGATATTCTTATGAAGTCTGGGCTTCCGAATGCAGAGCCTGGTACTACTGCTATTTGTGCTTCACTAAGTAAGTGTTCAGCAAACTCAGTGTCATTGTTCACATTTGGAATATTTTTAATGAGAGCGCCAACGTATGGAAAAGCATAAAATGCGCCTTGCCCTGGCAAGCAACTAATAAGGGGGATGCTGTTTAGAGCTTGTACCAAATAATCATGTCTAGATTTAAACTCTTTAACCATGGAAGTCACAGCATCAAGGCCACTATTTAATGCTGATATTGCTGCTTGTTGTGAGATGGAGCTAGGGTTTGATGTACTTTGCCCTTGAATTTTAGTCATAGCTTTGATGATGTTTGCATTGCCTGCCGCATAGCCAATACGCCAGCCAGTCATTGCATAAGCTTTAGAAACTCCATTCACTACCATTACCTGGTCTTTTATATCTGGACAAGCACTAGCAATATTATTAAATGGTTCATTTGTCCAAATAATATGTTCATAAATATCATCTGATATCACCATCATGTTGGGATATTGGGCAATAATTTCTCCTAACGCTGTAAGTTCATCTTTGGTGTACACTGCGCCGGTGGGATTTGATGGACTATTTAAAATCAATAACTTTGTTTTTGTGGAAATACTCTCTTCTAGCTGTTGTGCAGATAGTTTGAAATTTGCATCCATGCTTGTTGGGATAATGACAGGGCTTGCACCAAATATTTTAGACATATCTGGGTATGATACCCAGTATGGAGCAGGTATGATAACTTCATCTCTTGGATTTAAGATTGCACTCATCAAGTTGAAGATAGATTGTTTTGCACCACAAGAAACTAGAATATTTTCTAATCCATAGTTTAGTTTGTTGTCACGCTTAAGTTTGTTGACAATAGCTTCCTTAAGCTGTGGAGTACCGCCAACTGGTGTATACTTCGTGTGCCCTTCGTTAATTGCAGAAATAGCAGCTTCTTTTATATGGGTAGGAGTATCAAAATCAGGCTCACCTGCTCCAAGGCCAATTACATCAATGCCAGAGGCACGTAATTCGGCAGCTTTAGCGGTTACGGCAAGAGTTGGAGAGGGTTTAATACTTTTAACTCTTGTTGATAGTAGATGGTCCATGTTGAATTTCTCCTATGCAATACTAGTGGCAATGAGTGTTCAGTATACACGGGATTAGATAATGGTGAGAAAATTTGAATTAAATAGTGATTATAGTCCGTCTGGTGATCAGCCCGCGGCCATAGAATCATTATGTGCTGGGTTGTCTCGAGGGGATAAAACACAAACCCTATTAGGGGTTACAGGATCTGGTAAAACTTTCACCGTTGCCAATGTAATAACTAAGTTACAAAAGCCAACAATTGTGCTCGCACCAAATAAAACGTTAGCAGCTCAGTTGTATGGAGAAATGAAAAGTTTTTTTCCAAACAATGCTGTTGAGTATTTTGTTTCATATTATGACTACTATCAACCAGAAGCCTATGTACCAAGCACAGATACTTATATTGACAAAGATGCCTCAATTAACGAGCATGTTGAGCGAATGCGTTTGTCTGCAACCAAAGCAATTTTTGAGCGACCAGATACAATAATTGTAGCGACTGTATCAGCCATATATGGCTTAGGCGATCCAGATTCATATATGAAAATGTTGCTTCATATTAGCCGTGGTGAAACTATTCTACAAAGTGATATATTGAAGCGTTTAGCAGATATTCAATATGAACGGAATGATACAGACTTTTCTCGTGGCAGTTATAGAGTTCGTGGCGATGTCATTGATATTTTCCCTGCAGATTCTGAAGAATATGCTTTGAGAATAGAGTTACTATTAGATGAAGTTGAACGTTTAACAATATTTGATCCATTGATAAATAAAACTATAAATGAGGTTCCAAGGTTTACCGTTTATCCAAAGACTCATTATGTAACCCCAAGAGAAATTATTTTAAATTCTATTAAACATATTAAAGTTGAATTAAAAGAGCGCTTGGCTCAGCTATATGAGCTTGATAAATTGGTTGAAGCACAAAGGTTAAGAGAACGAACACAATATGATTTGGAAATGATTCAAGAGCTTGGGTACTGTTCTGGGATTGAGAATTATTCCAGATATCTGTCTGGACGAGAATCTGGGCAAGCTCCACCGACACTAATGGATTATTTACCTGATGATGCCCTAATTGTGATTGATGAATCTCATGTGACCGTGCCGCAGCTAGGAGCTATGTATAAAGGAGATAGAGCTAGAAAAGAAAATTTAGTTACTTTCGGTTTTCGTCTACCATCAGCAATGGATAATCGACCACTAAAATTTGAAGAATTTGAGAAGATAGATTTACAGACTCTATATATTTCAGCTACGCCAGGAAAACATGAACTTGAAATATCTAGTCAGATAGTAGAGCAAGTAGTTAGACCAACAGGATTAATTGATCCAGAAATTGAGGTGCGACCAGGTATAACACAAGTAGAAGATGTATTATCAGAAATAAATACAAGAGCAAAAAATAATGAACGTGTATTAATTACTACATTGACAAAAAAAATGTCCGAGTCTTTAACAGATTATCTTGGTGAACATGATGTTAGAGCAAGATATTTACATTCAGATATTGATACAGTAGAGCGTATGGAAATACTGAAAAGTTTACGGTTAGGTGAATTTGACGTGTTGGTAGGGATTAATCTATTGAGAGAAGGTTTAGATATACCAGAAGTGTCTCTGGTTGCAATTTTTGATGCAGATAAAGAGGGGTTTCTGCGTTCGGATCGCTCGTTGATTCAAACTATTGGGCGTGCTGCAAGAAACCTCAATGGTAAAGCAATTTTATATGCAGATAAAATTACTGGCTCTATGCAAAGAGCTATGGATGAGACAGATAGACGACGAGAAAAACAAGTTGCTTATAATGAAGAACATAATATTACCCCTCGTAGTATCATTCGTCCAGTTCAAAATATAATGGAAAAAATTAGTAATAAAAAAGGTAAAATACAAAAGAAAAGTATTCTTCCTAGTAATTATACTAGCTGGTCTATAGATGAAATAATTGCAAACATTAACATCCTTGAAAAACAAATGAATGAACATGCCAAAAATCTAGAATATGAACAAGCTGCAAATGTTAGAGATACTGTGAAAATACTTGAGGAAGCTTTTAAGAGCCAATGATGTTTTAAAAATATTGTTGGAAAATGAAAATAATACACACATGGGATAGTAGTGAAAATTATTTTTTCAGAGGTTGTTCTTTTACTATTCTCTAGAGAATAAATTAGCTGTTATTGTTTTTATACTTTTAAATATATTATAAAAGTTGAATTATAAAAACACTATACCATAAGATAATAATCTAAGTGTATATTTACTAAGATCAGTGTGGCTGCTCTGCAAATGAACTTTATTTCTTACCTTTTGTCTAATTTATTTTATAAAGTATTAAAATTGTAAAATGATTATGGATGTAGACGACAGTGATCAAGAAAGTGAAGCTGAAAAAGTCAGGCAAAATTCAGAATCTTTTAAAGGGAATCATAGAGAGCTGTTAAATGATACTCATGATGAATTGTTAAGTAAGGATTACCAGAGATTATTATCCAGAATTAAGATGGAAAAAGAAAAATCTCTGAAAGTGGAAAGAATAAAAGAGGCGGAAAAGTCAAGAAAAATAATGATTGGCCTTGCTTCATCTGCTTTGGGTGTGGGCTTGATAATTGTTGGCCTCGTTGTTCCAGCGATTCAGCCTGTACTATGGTTAGGGGCTGCAATGATATCTGAACTAGCCTTTTTCATTAATTATTATGACCCTATAAAAAATGTAGATGAAATAAAAAACAGGCCTGTGATGACAAAGGATCATAGTATTTGTATTGCACATTTTTTCCAGCAAAGTGCATTTTTAGTCAATAAGGCTCTTCTCGTCGCTGGGGTTAGTATTGGGGTGATAGCATCTATTGCCTTACCTATAGGTGTTGCTGTTTTAGGGTTTGCTCTGTCAACTATATCATTTGTTGGCTCAATTTCAACTTATAGAAAAGAACCTACTTTATCAAATAAACTATCTATAGCAGGGCAAGGCTTAGGGATACTGAGCTCTGGGGCAACAATTGGTTTAGTAGTCGGATCCCTGGTCATAGGTGCTGCTTTGCTTAGCAACCCAATTGGTATTGGAATTATCTTAACTGTTGGCTTTACAGCATCGGTAATTAGTATAGGTCTTAGTGTACATAAGGCAAACAATCAGCGAAATAAAATGAATGAACTAATAGATAAGGATATAAAAAATCAAAAAACCGAAGTGGACCTTAGAATGAAAAAACTAGAAACCCTTTCATTAAAAGAAAAAAATAAAGCTTCTGTTGATGAAGTGCAAAGTAAGGTATTAGAAACTTTAGAAGCTTATCATCAGAAGGGTGTTGAAAATTTAAGTATAACTAAAAGTGAAATGTATAAGATAATGGATAGTATATATAAAATAAAAAAAGAAACATTAGAATCTGCACTTGTGTTAACTCCAGAGCAACAAAAAAATATCATACCTATTGTTGATAAGTGCGATTCAATCATGGATAAATTAAATATAAGAATTCAGACAGTAAAACCTTTGAAAGAAAATTCTAAAGATACTTTTATAATTAGTAACTATATGGCAACAGCAGAAGTTACTCTTGAATATCTTTCTGCAGTTAATACAGAGGTTATGGATGCTGATAAAAATAAGAGTAAATCTCGTCTAAGGGCATAAATTAAGGGTTTATCATTTCTGCACCAAGAATATAATGTCAATGAGTGTGACCTCATGATTGAAAGTGGTTGTAATTTAGAACACAATTATGTCATATGTAAAATGTTGACTAACTTGGCTTGTTCTTGGATGTTGCAGGTATAGGTTGAATTTCTTTGTATAACTCTGCTAGTTTTTCCATATCTACATTCGGGTCATTAATAGCAGCAAGCGTGTCAGGATATGCTGTATCTAAGGCTATCTGAGTCTGAGCATCTAGTTTAGGGTTTACACCAGATAGTTTTGCAGCAAGATAAAGCTTCATGCCAGTTTCTGGATCATCATCAAAATCAGCAATGAGGATGTCATTTTTTCCAGAGGCAAGTGCAGCCCTTTTAGCTGACTCTATAATGATAGTGATGTTATGATCGTTAATAGCATCATCTGCTAATAGGAAATTAACACTACCATGGTCATGAGTTACCGATGCTATGTTACGGTCTTCATCACGTAGAATAATTTTATTTTCACCATCCCCCTCAGCTATTATGTTTTCATAAATTTCTTTTTTAACTTGTGCATGGTCAACATGTTCCTGACTGCTATATTTATCACCCTTTGCTTCAGTGTAATCTGCGGTATCAACATTGCTTAACTTATTAATATGACCAATTAAATCATCCTTGAATTGAGACCAATCAACATTGTCGACAGAGGTTCTAGCTTTACTTTCTTTGTTTCTTATTTTTTCAAATCGTGCAATAGCATGATCTTCTTGCTCTGCGTTATGTTGAAAGTGTATTGGTGCTTGAGGTGAGGCAGAGATTCCTGGGGCAGTAGCTCCATATTCATGTTGGTCTTCGATATTTTGCATTCGACTTTGCAGATCGGTAGCGATAGGAGATTCTCCTAGGTTTGGCTTACGACTTTCAAGATTGGTGGTGACAGAAGATTCTACTGATCTTTTGTGGCTTGTAGTTACAGGAGACTTTATGCCTCTATCTGGAACATCTAGGCGGCTCATACGACTTTGAAAATTATCACTTGCAGGAGAGTAAGCATCTACATCTCTAGGTTTTTTTACAGCTTTAGGCTTTTTTGCAGCTTTAGGTTTTTTTAGAGCTTTAGTTTTTTTAATAGCTTTAGGTTTTTCAGGTCGTGGTGTAGCTCTAGGTGATACACGATGTGGAGGTGTAACAGAGCTACTACGTAATTGTTCTAATTCTCTTTTGTAGTCGGCTTTTTGTGCGGAAATAATACCTCTGAAATCATCAAGCTCTGCTAGTGAGCGTGCTCTATATTGTTTGTGTATTGAGTCTGAATTATTTGGGTTCCGTCTACGGTCTTGAGTGGACATATTTAAATTAGCAATATCAGTCAGTGACTGTATACCTTGAGCTTGATCCATAAACCATGAAGTCCAATCACCACAAGAGTAGCTATCTTCATTTTGTAAGCAATGCTGACTTTTTGTATATTTTATGTTTCTACATTGCAGTTCAGGATCTGAGTCATTATTAATATTTTCTTTTAATTGATTTAAAAGAAGAGGTATGGATGACCTGGAAACATTCCACAACAACTATCACCACCTTTACTATTACAGAATAAGGCATCAATGGTGTTGTCATCTTTAACATCAATTATTAGTGATGTCATATGTGCTGGCAATGCAAGAGGCATAACAATTCTAAGTGGTCGAGTCTTGTTTTTTTTCATTTCTGCTATTATGAATGGAACTAAATCTTTCGCCATGTGAGGGCTATATTGAGGTCCATATCCTAGGCATTGAGTGTATGAAATATTTTTTTTATCGGCGCCAGTTTTTTTGTTATTTTCTATATTGTAGTAACGTGACATAATAGACATAGCATAGACGTTGACGCCATCTCTGCCAGATTCTAGTTTCGCTTTTGAAAGGTCTATCACTTCTAATAAAGTGTCTTCACCACGCAAGTGCTTTTCTATTTCTGCAATTTTTTCAGATCGCTCTGTTGAGGACATTCTTGTTGGTGTGGAGGAATGAGTTGGCCCTGGCTCAGTTATTTCTTGTTGACTGCTAAATGTTTCTCTTAGACGTTGGTATTGTTCTCTATCAAAAGTTCTTTTTAATGGTTGTATATGAAAATGTGTAGAGTCTAGAGATGATAATTCTTCTTGTAAACGTGTATCATTATCAATACTATAAACAGCATAGTGACTCTTGTGTCCACGATGGAGATTGTCCTGCCACTTGATTTTATCACTAAAGATAGTGCCTGTTTCGGGAAACGGGGTGATCTCCACAAGTTCTTGATAGTTGTTCTCATTTATCCATTCCTGTAGTTGCTGTATTAATTTATTATCCGCACCTGTTAACGTAGATAGATCAACAGTATCATCTAAAATAATTTTTGCGGTAACTTCATCAGTAGCAAGAGGAATCATTACTGCATTACCTTTATTAACAAATTGTTCAATAATTTTTTTCAAGTGAGTAAGTTTTATATCATCAGAACTTTTGCTGTCTGGTATGGGGCCAGTATTAGCCATATGAGTTGGGATTTGATTTGGGTCATGAATAGAAGTATCGCTGATTTCAAGCACAGGAACTGCTTCTGACACTAAGTGGCTTATATCTTTTTTTTCGCCACTATAATTATGTATTACACCTTGCCCTGGTAGTGCAATAACCTGGTGAGTATTATCTTGTTCCATAACCACATAACCATTATATTTAAATTTATTTATAACAGTTAAAACTTTTTCTCCTGCGTCATTTAAACTACTTATATAATCATATTCAGAATCAGGGAAAACATTTCTCATAAGTTCCATTTCAGAGACCCCACCATCACCAGAGGGAAAATTTTGGAAACAAGCAATGCCAATATCATGTTTGCTTTTAAATGCTGAAAGGCGTGCTTTAGCTTCAGATGAGGTGCATCTAGCATGATTAAACGTTAGTACATCTTTATATACCCTAATTGGAGGCTCTTTGCCTTCTTCTATTATCGTACTGCTTGTTGGATCTGTAACAGCCATATGCATCACAAGATGTTTATTTATATATCTATATAGGATAGATGAATAGTTATTTTAGGTACTGGATATAATGTATTTAGCTACAAAAAATAATGAACTATATCTTACTGGTTAGGTTGGGGGTCACAATTAAAGGTGAAACTACTATGAGTCTCGTACAAATAGGTATTAGTTCAGACCGTGTTGGATAGTATCATTTGTTTTGATATTTCCTGGTTGTTGTTTATTATTAAATATTCACTCATATTCAGTATAAGCTAAAGTTTTGGTATCTATGTTTTTAGTTATGTATGACACGGCTAAATATACCAGAGGTGTATCTAATATTGCAATTGTGACTTTTATTAATATAGATCCTAAAAATAATTCAATTATTGAGTGAGTTCCATAATAAGCAATGCTGATTAGTAGGAAAGAATTAATCATTTGACTTGAAATTGTTGAAACATTGTTGCGGAGCCATAAGTATTTACCTTTGGTTGATTTTTTTAATTTTGCATAAATATAAACATCCCACATTTGGGCTGTAAGAAAAGCCACAAGACTGGCAAGTAAGATCCGAGGACCAGTACCTAGAATTTCAACATACATCGATTGATCTGGCCATGAATCGTTATAAGGTAAAAATATTGATACTTGTATGAAAAATACAAATAAAGCTTGTGCGCAGAATGCAAATAATACACTTTTAGAGGCATAATTTTTGCCCCAAATTTCAGAAATAACATCAGTAATGGGAAAAGTTAAGAGTGAAAAAATAATATTGCAGCAGGGAAAGCTAATTGGTCCAATACTAACAATTTTTCTTGCTGTGATTACGCTAGCAGATAAGGCAACGGCCATAACAAGATTTAAAAAAAAGAAATATTTAAATGACTTGGGAAGGTTAAGTAGATTGTTAGTTATATTGTTTTCAATAATATTTGTGTTGCTCATGTAAATAATTCTGCTAATAGTGCTAATATAGGATTGTACATTTGTTTAGATAGTTTCGGGAAGGTTTTATATGTGGCGATACCTGTATTTTATTTTTGCCGTACCTAATCCAATAGTGTTTTTGTTATTTTACTTCCTATCTGATAGTCGAATGTTTATTTTTAATAAATATGCAGGTGTGTTTCTTGAGTCAGGGGACTATTATGTATCGCTAGGATTATATATCTTGTTTGCTTTTTTAGTTTACGGAGCATGGTATAGCTTGCAGTATGGCCTAGTACGAATTAGAAATGTTATTTCAGTAAATGATTATTTTAGGACTAAGTTCTGGATAATGGCTCTTATGCCATTTCCCTGGGGAGCTTATTTTATTTATCAGCTGACAAGAGGAATTCCTGAAAATGAATTTTCTTTATATTTGGTAGCAGGGAGTTTCTGGGGATCTTATTCAATAATAGTATTCTTGTATCAATTTAGAGTTGCTGTATTTAGAGGTGAGTTTACAACCTAGACTTTATATCTTTCTGTGTAGTTCTTTGACAGTTTCGTCTTGTTCCATCTTCAGATATGTCAAAATATCTATAAAATTATAATTATTACCATTTAAATCAATCAGTTAAATAAACTACAGTTTTTTGACTTTTTTGTAAATCAGTCACCTTTCCTAAAACATAGAGCCTACACTTTAATTTAGAGGTGAGGCAAAATGAATGAAAACCACTTTATGAGTAACGAGCAACATAGTATAGATAGTACTTCTGCTCATAATAATATGGCTAGCATAGATAAAATAAATAAAGAGTGCTGTTGTTTCAATTTACGTAAGGTATCGCGAGCAATTACTCAATATTATGATCATGCACTAGACTCAAGTGGGTTACGTATTACCCAGTTTACTTTGCTTGTAGCTCTAGCTTCGACCAAAGCTAAAACACTAACAGAAATAGCTGAAAGTTTAGTTATGGATAGAACTACATTAACTAGAAATTTAAAGCCTTTAGAAAAAATGGAGCTTATTAGTACCGTACCATCTATTGATAGGCGCTCTAAAGCCTATGCCTTAACTGACAAAGGGCGTGAAGTATTCCAAAAAGCTTTCCCTCATTGGGAAAAAGCTCAAAATAATATGGTTAAAATTCTTGGCGATGAGAAGTATGCAAGTATAATGGCAGATCTAGATAACCTTCTAGAGCTATCTCAATATCCAAAGGACTTTGACAATTAGTCAATTGAGAAACTTCCGAATGCTGTGATCGCTACAGTGACTGTAGCGCAGCAGTTCCATTCATTATAATATTTTTCCTATAAATAAAATCACTGTAAACTCTTCCAGTATTTTGAACTTTTGTGCCATAATGATGACAAGTATAAATTCTGATAATTTTAAGGGAAATTATAATGGCAGATGAACAAAAACAAAAAGCATTAAATTCAGCACTTTCGCAAATTGAGAGACAATTTGGAAAGGGTTCGATTATGCGTATGGGTGACAAAGCTATTGAAGATATTGAATCTATTTCTACAGGATCGATTGGTTTGGATATTGCTCTAGGTATAGGCGGTTTACCAAAAGGACGTATAGTTGAGATTTATGGACCTGAGTCATCTGGAAAAACAACTTTAACATTACAGGTTGTAGCTGAGTGCCAAAAAGCAGGCGGAGTTGCAGCTTTTATTGATGCTGAACATGCACTAGATCCTAGTTACGCAGAAAAAATAGGTGTAAATGTTGAAGATTTATTAGTTTCACAACCTGATACCGGTGAACAAGCTTTAGAAATAACAGATATGCTAGTTAGATCTGGAAGTGTGAACCTTATTGTTATTGATTCTGTAGCAGCATTAACACCACGGGTAGAAATTGAAGGTGATATGGGCGATCAGCATATGGGCTTGCAAGCACGTTTGATGTCACAGGCACTGAGAAAATTAACTGGTAATATTAAAAAATCTAATACTCTAGTCATATTTATCAATCAGATAAGAATGAAAATTGGTGTAATGTTTGGTAATCCAGAGACAACTACTGGGGGTAATGCACTTAAATTTTATTCTTCAGTTCGCCTTGATATCAGAAGAATTGGTGCGATTAAGAAAGGTGATGAAATACTAGGTAATGAGACACGAGTGAAAGTTGTTAAGAACAAAGTTTCACCTCCATTTCGTCAGGCTGAATTTGAAATTATTTACGGTGAGGGAATTTCAAGATTTGGTGAACTGGTTGATTATGGTGTAAAACTTGGACTTATTGATAAAGCTGGTGCTTGGTACAGCTATTTAGATCAAAAAATTGGTCAAGGTAAAGAGAATGCAAGATCCTTTTTACGTGATAATCCAGAAATTGCCACAAAGATTGAATCTCAAATTAAAGAACAGTTATTACCAGAGAAAACTAAAAAATCAGCAGAGCCTCAGTTGGAGAACTAACGCCATCTAGGCTTTCAAATCAGCTCCTAGTGTATTATCATCTTCGTGTTTGCATCATTGCGTTGCGAAGATGATAATTTTAATAACAATGAAGAGTGCTGATTATGATTATAGGTGTACCAAAAGAAATAAAACCTCAGGAAGATAGAGTTGGTTTAAACATTCACAGTGCTAGTGAGTTAGTCGACCTAGGGCATAGAGTTGTTATTCAGACGAACGCAGGACTTGGGATTGGTTGTACAGATGATGGTTATCGAGCTGTTGGCGCTGAAATAGTTTCTGATGCACAGAGTGTATATGATGTTGCCTCCTTGATTGTAAAAGTAAAGGAGCCCTTGCTCGAAGAGTGCCAATATTTTACTGCAGAGCATACCTTATTTACTTTCTTACACCTTGCAGCAATTCCAGAAGTTGCTAATAAATTATTAGAATCAGGAGTCTGTGGAATAGCCTATGAAACAATAACTGACGCGCAGAATAGGTTGCCAGTATTAGCTCCTATGAGTGAGATAGCTGGAAAATATTCGATCCAATCAGGTGCCAGAGCTCTCGAGCGTATAAATGGTGGTAAAGGTGTACTCCTTGGTGGAATTACAGGAGTAGAGCGAGCAAAAGTTATTATTTTTGGTGGTGGTGTTGCCGGTATTAGCGCAATGAAAGTAGCATTAGGTTGTGGGGCTGATGTTAGTATTTTTGATACTAGTGTAGATAGACTCAGAATGATTGATGATATATTTGGTGCAAGAGTACAAACTTTATACCCAAATGCAAAGCTAGTAGAGGAAAAAGTTTCTGGTTGTGATTTACTCATCGGAGCAGTATTGATACCAGGAGCTAAAGCACCTTACGTTGTAAAAAAAGATTTAGTTGCGAAGATGCAAGAAGGATCAGCAATAGTTGATTTATCAATAGATCAAGGTGGTTGCATTGAAACTAGCAGGGCTACAACACATGAGACCCCTATGTTTATTGAAAGTGGCGTTGTTCATAATTGTATAACAAACATGCCCGCAGCTGTTGCAAAAACAGCTAATTTTGGATTGAATAATGTAACTTTAGGTTATGTGAAAACGATAGCAAGATTAGGAGTTAAAGAATCTTGTAAGCAGAGTCCGCATATACTCAATGGTCTAAATATATATGAGGGTAATATTTGCCACCAATCTGTAGCCAAATCTTTAGGTGTATCATTCAGAAAACCATTTAATTAAATAGCCATGCAAGTTTGATTGAGAGCATGTTTTACAGCATGTTAACTTGTCTCTTTTATATATTGATTTTTTCAATAACTTAATGCTTTTAGGGAATATAAATGGGGTTTTTAACCAAAATATTTCAGCCTGCAAGGAATGTTCCAGTTTCTGGAACAGATGAGGAGATAGCTGAAAAATATCGATATTGGCGGATCAGAATTTTTTATTCAATGTTTGTAGGGTATGTATTCTTTTACTTTACTAGAAAGAATTTTAACTCAGCAATGTCAGTAATGATTGATGATCTTGGTTATACCAAAAGTGATATAGGTATTTTAGGAACAGTATTTTATATAACTTATGGATTAAGCAAATTTGCTAGTGGTCTTATTTCAGATAGATCTAATCCTCGTTATTTTATGTCCATAGGATTAATCATAACAGGCATATGTAATATATTTTTTGGAGCATCTTCGACAATAATTTGGTTTATATTTTTTTGGTCACTAAATGGTTGGTTTCAAGGGTTTGGATGGCCGCCAATTACGAAACAATTAACACATTGGTATTCTAAGCAAGAACGCGGACGTTGGTGGAGTCTTTGTGCCGTTTCACATAATGTTGGTGGTGCAGCGATTGCAATAATAGCCGGCATATATGCTACTAAATTAGGCTGGCGCTATGCAATGTATGCTCCGGGGGTGATGAGCATATTAGCAGGGTTATTCTTGATGAATAGGTTGCGCGATGAGCCACAAACCCTAGGGTTGCCACCGATTGAAGTTTACCATAATGAAAAAAAAGAGCAAGAACATGATGAAGAGAATGATAAATCTAGGTTGACAGCTAAAGAGATATTATTTACTCAAGTACTGAATAATAAATTTATTTGGTGTTTAGGGATGTCATACTTTTTTGTATATATTGTCAGAACAGCAATGAATGATTGGAGTATCCTCTATCTTAATCAAGAAAAAGGATATGATCTTATTGCTGCAAGTGCTGGGGTGTCATGGTTTGAAGCCGGAGGATTAGTCGGCATGTTAGTGTCGGGGTTTGTCACAGATAAGATATTTAAAGGGCATCGAATACCTTATGTTGGTATTTGTGTTATTGGTATGCTGGTCTCTATGGTTATGTTTTGGCGAATTTCAGCATCTCTATGGGTTGATTATATCTTGATGGCATCCATTGGTTTTTGGGTATATGGACCGCAAATGTTAATAGGGCTTGCTGCTGCAGAAAATGTCGATAAAAAAGCTTCTGGTACGGCAAATGGTTTTGTTGGGTGTTGGGCTTATATCGGTGCTGCATTTACTGGGTATCCACTGTGGAAGCTGGTAAACGAATCTTGGGATTCATTCTTTATTGTATTGATAGTATGCTGTGTATTAATGATTTTCATGATTTTGGCTATGCTTAATAAAAATAATTCTACAAATGCATCTGATGCAGATAGTAGTACAAACAAGCTGCCTTTAATAAACCCAATTATGGAGATGTTTGTTAGTATAGCGCAGATATTTAAAATTAAGTCTTCTCGTTAATGTTAGCTAATAAAGGATCCGAAAATTTTGTCGTATATTCTTTGATAGCATCACGAATAGTGTTGGCTGATCGGACAAGAGCATACTCTTGATCTTTAGAGAAATTATTTTTCAGGTATAGCTCAGCAATAGACTGTAGTACGGCAATAAAGGCAATATGAGCTGGACAGATGTTGCTGGTTTTCTCCAGAATATTTATTATTGATAAAACACTGTTATCTTCTGAGACACAGGAATATATTTCTTCTACAGCAGTTATTATAGCTTCATTGTAATTATCATGTTGTTGAGCATTTTTGATGTCAAAATTAAGGTTTATAGTTTTAAACTCATCGGCATTAGAATATTGACCTGTGTTTGCAGAAAGGGGGACTTCGCTCTCAAATCTAGGGGCTAATGTTTTACGCCAACTTGGCTTGGGGACCTGAGCAATTATATTAAGTAATTCAAACCAAGAGCCATGTTTAATTGCACCATCATCATAATTTGTTAATAATTTAAATACTTCTTCTTTTAGGAATATAGCAAAATTAGTTTTAGTTAGTATTGATAAGTCATGGTCAAAAATAATTGCATTTATTTTCAAAAGTTCACTTAATAATTCTCTGTGGCTTTGATCGTATGCTCGCCAAGCCCGATCTAGCAGTCGGCGGAAAACTTGGGGTTTATTACCAACAGATAAGTGCACTAGAATGTTCAAAACTATAGGAGAAATATCATTGTCATGATAAATTTTTTCTATTTTTTCTTTTGTTTTAATAAATTCTATTTGTGAGATCCCTGGATAAGAAATATCTAGTATCCACTCATCTTTTTCAATTTGTGATAAATTACTCTTTAGGTTGTAACGCCATTTATATGATGATGGTAGATTCAACATTGATTCTAATTCTTTTGATTGGTAGTCATCCTCATTTGCATTAGGAAGAGATGTCGTAACTATAGTTTTTATTTTTTCAATAACTTCAGTAATGTCTTCCTCAATTTCAAAATATTGTTTAAGCGTGGGTTGTTTTACATTTTGTTCTGATACAGAGATATTTGCATTATTACAAATGTCATTGATTAATTTTAAGCGGAAAAACATGCCTAAAAAATTTGGTACAACAATATTGTGTTTGGCTGCAAATAATAAATCAAGAAAATATCTGAAATTTTTACTGTCAAGGCGAATGGCTTGCATAATTAGAATGTTTTTGGATGCAATAGATAGATTCTCTATTTTCATAATGGGAGTTAATAGAGCACCCTTAGGTGGTAAAATGTCAAATAATTTATAGTGCATGGTATAAACATTTCGTTACAATCCTAATTATTATATCTGCAGAAATTAATAAGACTTTATGTTAAGGAAATGCTCCATATATGTATGGTGATGGTTCTGGGCATGTATATTAAGGATACTAATTAAACTAGACTATATGGTATATATTTGATGAATTAGGTGAGACAAATGGCAGTTGATCAGTTAGAAGCCCTTGTAGCAATGGTTGGAGAAATTGAAGGGAAAAATAAAGGTGATGCAAATACCACGGCAGCTCTTTTAAGAATAGTAAATGATGCTGTTAGTTTACAGAATAAAGAATCTTTTAATATCCAAGAATTTGGTAAAAAGCAAGCAGCTGAGGCAGCAGCAGTAACATTTCAGGCTATGCTAGAAAGTCTTACAGGTATCGAGTCCTCAATGCTTAAAAGTAAGCCAGGAGATGGTCCTGCATCAGTGGAGGAGGAAAGAGCAGTTATCAATGCAATGAATCCTATGCAGCAGTTGATGAAGGCAGGTTTAGATAGTGGTTTACAAGCAAGTCAACTTGGAAATGCTGTTAGTATGTTACCAGTAGGTCAGCAGCAAGGAGTTCAAAATAGCCTAAGCAAGCTACCAGATGTGACTTGTGATTTTGTTGATTCTCTGCCAACGATGATTCAGTATGATAAAAAAAATCTTGCTAAGGCTGGTATAGGAATGGGAGCCGCGGCTATAGGTGTTGGATTGTTAGTTTTTGCACTTACAGCCAGTAATCCTGTTGGGTGGTGTCTTTTGGGCGGCGCAATATTAGCTTTTGGTATAAGCATGGCCGCTAAAGCTATAAAATCACATAAAGATGAAATGCAACATCGAGCGGATGAAGGCCTAGAGGTTACCAATCCTCTTGAAGTAGGAATGGATGCTTTAAATGAAAAGAAAAATTCAATGATTAACAGCTTACCTGGACATGCACAGGGTGTTGCTCATAAAGCTGCAGAGTTAGCTCAAACAGAAGGCTTTAAGCAGCTGCTAAATCATGTTAAGCCAAAGACTAAACCTACTCATTGATCTGGTGTGAAATATGTCAGTGGGTTATATCAATTGACAATATTGCTTTCACTAGCTAGGATTAGTCAAGTATTTTGCGACTGGAAAGGAGCTCCATAATGACCGATGATACTGCTAAAATAATTTTAGGAGATGGAGAGTCAATAGAATTACCTATACGGCAAGGAACTCTTGGTAATCCGGTCATAGATATATCTGCATTGAATGCGCATGGTTATTTTACATTTGATCCAGGTTACCTATCTACTGCATCTTGTGAATCACAAATAACGTACATTGATGGTGTTAAAGGAATTTTATTACACCGAGGTTACTCGATTGAAGATTTAGCAGCTAATTCTAATTACCTTGAAGTTTGTTATTTATTATTGTACGGACTGTTGCCAACTCAAGCAGAGAGTGATGACTTTGTTAATAAAATTAAGTCTCATACCTTGGTGCATGAGCAGTTGCGTAATTTTTTCTCAGGATTTCCTCGCTCATCACACCCAATGGCTATAATGTGTGGGGTTGTTGGGGGACTTTCTGCTTTTTATCATGACTCTTTAGACATTAAAAATGAAGAACATCGAGAAGTAGCAGCATTGAGACTGATAGCTAAAATGCCAACACTTGCTGCTATGTCATATAAGTACTCAATTGGGCAGCCATTTGTTTATCCAAAGAATGATATGACATATGCAGAAAATTTTCTGCATATGATGTTCTCTGTACCTGCAGAGCAGGAAGAGAAGCCACATCCAACATTAGCAAAAGCTATGGATAAAATATTTATATTGCATGCAGATCATGAGCAAAATGCCTCTACATCAACAGTTAGGTTAGCAGGATCTTCAGCAGCTAATCCATTTGCATGTATAGCTGCAGGCATTGCAGCTCTATGGGGACCAGCACATGGCGGAGCTAATGAAGCGGTTTTAAATATGCTTGATGAAATAGGCGATGTCTCTAAGATACCTGAATATGTAAAAAAAGCTAAGGACCGAAATGATCCATTTCGCTTAATGGGATTTGGTCATCGGGTGTATAAAAATTATGATCCAAGAGCTACGGTAATGAGAGAAACTTGTCATGAGGTTTTAGAACTTTTAGGTTTGCATGATGAAAGATTATTTAAATTGGCCATGGAATTAGAAAAAATAGCCTTATCAGATGATTATTTTATTGAGAAAAAGTTGTATCCTAATGTAGACTTTTATTCAGGGATAGTGCTACGAGCTTTAGGGATACCAAAAAGCATGTTCACAGTTATTTTCGCCTTATCTCGTACGGTTGGCTGGATTGCAAACTGGAAAGAGATGTTGGAGACACCTGGGTTTAGGATACATCGTCCTCGTCAGTTATACACAGGAATAGCAAGCCAAAAAGTTGTTCCAATTGGTAATAGATAGCGGTAGGTCTTGGTATAATTTGTTATAAACATATCATGGTGCTATTTTTATCGTAGATAATCTATGGAGTTTAATATGGGGTCAATGAGTAAAAGGCCGACAAATCTTAACTTGTTCACAATTAGTTTTCCAATTACTGCTATTGTCTCAATCATCCACAGAATAACTGGGATATTGTTATTTTTATACATCCCTATAGCTCTGTGGATGCTTAGTGAGTCATTAAGGTCACAAGTGTCATATATGGCGTTAATGGAGCGTTTGAGTACAACTTGTTGGCAGTTGGTAGTATTCATGGGATTGGGATCTTTTATCTATCATCTCCTTGCAGGACTAAGACATATTGTTATGGATATTGGTTTTGCTGAAAGTCAGTCTGAGGGTAGAGCGACAGCTATATGGTTTATTATCATATATCTAGCATGCCTAATCGGTATAGGAGCATGGATATGGTAAAGACTCTAATGGGATTGGGTAGAACAGGGTTCCAAGATTGGTGGATACAGAGACTGAGTGCGGTCTATATGTTCGTATTCTGTGTGGTTCTAAAGCTATATTATTTGAGCATGGACCCTGGCTATGATTCTTGGAGTGCAATGTTTTCTTGTTCATTGACACAATGGTTTTCGTTGATTTTCATAGGTGCTGTTTTAGCTCATGCATGGATTGGGTTATGGACGGTAACTACCGATTATATAAAAATAACTTGGCTCCGTGTGATAACACAAACATTAATTAATCTTGTCCTAATAACAGAGTTTATTTGGGGCGTAAAAATACTTTTCCTCTGAGGTCTATATAGATGGCAATAGCAGAACGATCATTTGATGCAATAATTATAGGGGCTGGTGGTGCTGGTATGAGAGCATCGTTGCAACTTGCCCAAGCTGGTAAAAAAGTTGCTCTAGTATCAAAAGTTTTTCCAACACGCTCACACACAGTATCTGCTCAAGGAGGGATCACTGCAGCGTTAGGTAATGCAGATGATGATCATTGGCATTGGCATATGTTTGATACTGTAAAAGGAGCTGATTATCTCGGTGATCAGGATTGTATTGAGTATATGTGTCAAGTTGGACCAGAGGTTGTTTATGAGCTTGAACATATGGGCTTGCCATTTTCAAGGCTAGATAATGGTAAAATTTATCAAAGACCTTTTGGTGGGCAATCAAAAAACTTTGGTAAGGGTGGTCAAGCAACTAGAACATCAGCTGCTGCAGATAGAACAGGACATGCTTTATTACACACTTTATATCAGCAAAACTTAAGGTACGATGCTACTTTTTTTAATGAGTGGTATACCTTAGACTTGGTGAAAAATAGCCGTGGAGATGTTACCGGTGCACTAGTTATGTGTATAGAGAATGGAGAGTTACTTTTTCTAAAAGGTCAGTCTGTAATTATTGCCACGGGTGGTTCTGGACAGATTTATCAATCAACTACTAACGCAATGATTAATACTGGTGATGGTGTTGGAATGGTATTACGTGCAGGTTTACCTGTACAGGATATGGAGATGTGGCAATTTCACCCTACAGGTATTGCAGGTGCTGGTGTTCTTATAACAGAAGGGACCAGGGGTGAAGGTGGCTATTTGGTTAATAAAAATGGTGAGCGTTTTATGGAACGTTATGCACCTAATGCAAAAGATTTAGCCTCAAGAGATGTTGTGGCACGATCAATATCTCTTGAAATTAGAGCTGGTAATGGTTGTGGTAACAAAGGTGAGCATGTGCTTTTGAAGTTGGATCACCTTGGGCGAGATGTAATAATGAGTCGTTTGCCTGGGATCAGAGAGTTGGCAATGACTTTTGCTAACGTTGATCCAATTCATAACCCTATTCCTGTTGTTCCTACATGTCACTATATGATGGGAGGAATACCTACAAATATTCATGGGCAAGCATTAACAGTAGATAAGAAAGGCAAAGATTCAATTGTTAATGGGCTATATGCGGTAGGTGAATGTGCCTGTGTATCAGTGCATGGAGCTAATAGATTAGGTGGGAATTCATTATTAGATTTAGTGGTTTTTGGCCGAGCAGCTGGAAAGCACGTAGTGGAAAATATTACTAATACATCATCTGAATCTGTTGTCTCGTCAGAGGATATTGAAAGAGCAATGGAAAGATATCTTCGCTGGGAGAATAGTGCTGGGGAAGAAAATGTAGATGACATTCGCGATGAGCTAAAGAAGACTATGCAAAATGATTTTGGTGTCTTTAGAACTGGCGAGGTCATGCAAGAAGGTGTTGAAAAATTAAAAGAGCTTAGAGAGCGATTGCAAAAAGCACAGTTGATGGATAAGAGTAATACTTTCAATACGGCAAGAATTGAAGCGCTTGAATTAGATAACCTAATGTCTGTAGCAATAGCTACGGCTATCCCTGCATTAGCACGAACTGAAAGCCGTGGGGCACACTCTAGAGAGGACTATCCTAAAAGAGATGATAAAAATTGGATAAAACATTCAATAATTTTTGGAGATGATAAACTACAATATAGAGGTGTTAACATGTCTCCGAATACTGTAGATAGTTTTCCTCCTGTTGAGAGAAAATACTAGGGAGTTTAGAAAATGCATTTTTCCATATATAAGTTTGATCCTGAGTCTGGCAAAAGTCCAAGCATGGTAGATTATGAAGTATCCTTAGCTGAATGTGATGGAGTGATGCTTTTAGATGCTTTGCAAGCTATAAAACGTAAAGATTCATCTTTAAGCTTTCGTAGGTCTTGCGGGGAAGGAGTTTGTGGCTCTGATGGAATGAACATCAACGGGAAGAATGGGTTAGCTTGCATAACACCGCTGAGTAATTTTATTGAAGGAAAGACAGTAAAGTTGCGGCCACTGCCAGGAATGCCTGTAGTTCGAGACTTGGTTGTTGATATGACTAATTTTTTTGAGCAGTACAAAAAAGTAAAACCCTTTTTGCAAAATGATTCAATAGTTCCTTCACGAGAATTTCTTCAAAGCCCGAAAGATAGAGCTAAATTAGATGGCTTATATGAATGTGTATTGTGTGGTTGTTGCTCTAGCGCATGTCCATCGTATTGGTGGAATCCAGATAAGTTCTTGGGTCCAGCAGCAGCACTTCAAGGAGCTAGGTTTATTTTGGATTCAAGGGACGATAAAACAAAAGATCGATTATCTGACCTAGAAGACCCATATAAGATATTTCGTTGTCGTTCGATCATGAGTTGTGCCGATGCTTGTCCAAAAGGACTAAATCCGACGAAAGCTATTGGGGAAATTCGTAGAAAAATGTTAGATGAAGGTATATAGATTATATATACCATTAATATTATTTTTTATAGGGCAAATATTGCTATCGATGAATAATTATTGATCTTCCTGTTATACTTAATTATTAGTAAATATAAAATGATAAAATGTAAGTAGAAGGTTGCCTATGACTGAAGATTCGATGGATTTAAAGTGGCAGGACTCTTGGTTAGATGCTGGACAGAACTACCTTGAATCAATATATGAGATATATCAAAATAATCCTAATGAAGTTGAGGAAAATTGGCGTGAATATTTTGATAAATTTCCTGGCCACGGACATGAGTGTGTTCATTCCCAAATACGTGAAAAAGTAAAAGAATCACTACTAACTGCGAACAGATCCAATATTATTGCTAATGCTGACATCGTAAATCATAAAGAAGCTGCTGTACATGATCTAATAAATGGTTATCGTTTGCTAGGACATTTATATAGCAATATGGACCCACTGAAATTACGAGAAAAATTCATTGTTCCAGAATTAGAGCTAGTCTACTTTGGACTGTCTAAACAAGATATGGAAACCTCATTTGAGGCTGAGTCATTAGTTGGCAGGAATGGCAGAACACTACAAGAAATTTTAAATGATCTTCAAAAAATATATTGTGGAACTGCTGCAGCTGAATTTATGCATATCCCTGATTCAGGGGAAAGATACTGGGTGCAAGAACACTTTGAAGAAACCATGCTTAATATGAAGTTAAGTAAGCAAGAAAAGTTGCATGTATTCGAGAGGATGACAGCAGCAGAGGGATTGGAGCAATATTTAGCAACTAATTACCCAGGAGCAAAACGTTTTGGTCTTGAAGGATGTGAATCTTTAATTGTTATTTTGGATACTTTAGTTAATTCTTGTGCAGAAAAAGGTGTTGATGAAATTGTTATTGGTATGGCGCATCGTGGCCGACTGAATGTTTTAGTAAACATTTTAGGTAAAGCACCAGCTGAATTATTTGATGAATTCGAGGGTAAGCAAACAAGCAATCTTGAGTCAGGAGATGTAAAGTACCATCAAGGATTTTCATCTGACATAAAAACTAATTCAGGTTATGTCCATCTAGCATTAGCTTTCAACCCTTCACATTTAGAAATTGTTGCTCCAGTTATATGTGGTTCAACTAGAGCTAGACAAGAACGCCGTGCAGAGGATGAAATTGACCAAGTTATACCAATATCTATACATGGTGATTCAGCATTTGCAGGCCAAGGTGTAGTTATGGAAACATTACAAATGGCTCAAACTCGTGGCTATAGTAATGGTGGTACTATACGTATAATCATAAATAACCAGATTGGATTTACAACTAGTAATCCAAGGGATATACGATCAACATTGTACTGTTCTGACATTGGCAAGATGGTGCAAATCCCAATTTTCCACGTAAATGCTGAAGATCCTGAAGCGATATACGAGATTACTAAAATAGCAGCAGCATATAGAAATCGTTTTAGAAAGGACGTTATTATTGATGTTGTTGGTTATAGAAAATATGGCCATAATGAAGCGGATGAACCATCAGCTACACAGCCCATGATGTATAAAATAATAAGAAAAAAAGAAAGTATCAGGAAGATATATGAAAAGACATTATTGAGTGAAGGAATTATAGATACTACAGCTTCTAAAGCTATGGCTGATGATTTCCGAAACATGTTAGATAAACGTGAAGCAACTGTTGCTAAAAATTTAGTTACTGATGGCTGGAAAAGTGAATTTACTACTGATTGGAGTAAATTTAGTACTAAAGACTGGCGATATGCTACAAAAACTAGCGTGCCATTAGAGCAATTACAACATGTAGCTAATAGGTTACTTGATTTTCCTGATGATCTTACATTGCATTCAAGAGTAGGCAAGATCATGGGTGATCGTAAAGCTATGGCAAATTTAGAAAAACCAGCCGATTGGGGTTTTGCAGAAAACCTAGCTTATGCGACATTGCTATCTGAAGGAGTAAGAGTTAGATTGTCTGGTCAAGATGCTGGTCGTGGGACATTTTTTCATCGACATTCAGTTCTTCATGATCAAACAGATGGTCACTTATACATACCACTTTGTAATATTAACGAAACACAAGCTAAATTTTGGGTAATAGATTCTCTTCTTTCAGAAGCTGGAGTATTAGCATTTGAATATGGTTTTTCCACGAGTGAGCCTGAAACGTTGGTTATTTGGGAAGCTCAATTTGGTGATTTTGCCAATGGTGCACAAGTAGTAATTGACCAATTTATTTGTTCTGGAGAACAGAAGTGGGGCAGACTAAGTGGCTTAACTATGTTTTTGCCACATGGCTATGAGGGACAAGGTCCAGAGCACTCATCTGCAAGGATGGAGCGGTATTTGCAATTATGTGCACAGCATAATATGCAAGTGTGTGTTCCTAGTACACCAGCACAAGTATTCCATATGATAAGACGACAAATTTTAAGGCCAATGCGTAAACCTCTGATTGTGATGACTCCTAAAAGTTTATTGAGGCATAAATCAGCAGTATCAGATTTGTCTCTCATGGCTGAGGGATGTTTTTTACCAGTTATTCAGGATGATGGTGAGAATTGTAGTGCAATTAAAAGAATTATACTGTGTAGTGGGAAAATATATTATGAATTAATTAGTGCTAGACAAGAGTCGAATAGACCTGATGTTGCTATTATTAGGATCGAGCAATTATATCCATTTCCTGAAGATGAGCTACGCAATGAATTGAGAAAATATGAAAATGTAGCACAAGTGATTTGGTGTCAAGAAGAGCCTCTAAATCAAGGTGCATGGTATAGTTGTCAACATCATATTCGTAAAAGTATGCAAAAAGATCAAGAGTTGAGTTTTGCTGGACGCGAAGCATCAGCAGCTCCTGCTGTTGGGTTTTCTGGGCTACACAAAGAGCAACAAAATAAATTAATTAGGGATGCCTTAGGGTAATTGTTTAGAGGAAATAAAATTATGAGCATAGATATTAAGGTTCCAGTATTACCTGAATCTGTTCAAGATGCGACTATAGCAGCCTGGCATAAACAAGCAGGTGATTTTGTAGCAAGGGACGAAAATCTTGTAGATATAGAAACAGATAAAGTAGTACTAGAGGTTGTTGCTCCAGCCGATGGTGTCCTTGAAACTATAACTAGAGGTGAAGGTGAAACGGTGATCGCTGAAGAAGTCATTGGTGTTTTTAAGGAAGGTGCCAGTGCTGGTAGTCAAACTGAGGCTAAGCCTGAATCTCAACCTACGGAACAGCTTAGTTCAAAAGATCCCGGACCATCAGCTAGGAGAGCAGCTCAAGAGCATGGTGTTGATACAAATAGTCTTACAGGTAGCGGGCAAGGCGGTAGAGTAACTAAACAAGATGTAACTACTGCTGCTGCAAATACCACTAATACTAATAATACGTCTAGTTCTAACAACACTGCACAAAAGCAAGTTGAAGAATCTGGAATTCGTTCTGAGCGGCGTGTACCGATGACAAGATTACGAGCTAGAATTTCACAACGATTACTGTCGGCGCAACATGATGCCGCAATTTTAACTACTTTTAATGAAATAAATATGCAGCCATCAATAGAGCTGAGAGCTAAATATAAAGATAAGTTTGAAAAAGTTCATGGTGTACGATTAGGATACATGTCTTTTTTCACTCGAGCTGTAGTAGGTGCTCTAAAAAAATTCCCTGAAGTTAATGCCTCCATAGATGGTGGAGATATTGTCTATCATGAGTATATTGATATAGGTATCGCTGTTTCATCTCCTCGAGGACTTGTAGTTCCTATATTAAGAAATGCTGAAAATATGGGGATGGCGGAGATTGAAAAGCAAATACGTGGATATGGAGAGAAAGCATCTATTGGTAAATTAACCATAGAGGAAATGACTGGTGGAACTTTTACCATTTCAAATGGAGGGGTGTTTGGCTCTTTAATGTCAACCCCAATTCTAAATCCGCCTCAAAGTGCTATTCTTGGAATGCATAAAATAGAAGATAGAGCTGTTGTTGAAAATGGCCAAATTGTTGTTCGACCAATGATGTATGTGGCTCTTTCATATGATCATAGGATAATAGATGGTTCTGAGTCGGTGCGATTCCTTGTATCAATTAAAGAAGCACTAGAAGATCCTGCACGATTGATTTTGGAAGTATAAGTTTATTGAAATTAAGGAAACATTATGAACCTACATGAGTATCAAGCAAAAAAGCTATTGGCAAAATATAACCTGCCAGTACCAAATGGCATCGTTATTCGTAGTGTTGATGAAGCTTTAGCTGCCACCGAGCAATTATCAACAGATACATGGGTGGTAAAAGCTCAGGTTCACGCTGGGGGTAGAGGCAAATCTGGAGGAGTTAAATTAACTTCATCCAAAGATGAACTGACAACTATATGTAGGAATTTGCTTCATACTAGATTGGTTACTTACCAAACAGATAGTAAAGGACAACCCATAAATGAACTATTAATTGAAGAAACTAGTGATATAGAAAAAGAGTTATATCTTGGTGCTGTAGTTGACCGGGCAACAAGACGAGTTTGCATGATGGCATCAACAGAAGGTGGTGTTGAAATTGAAAAAGTTGCAGAAGAAACACCAGATAAAATATTGAAAATATATATAGATCCTTTGCTTGGTGTTATGCCATATCAATGTCGTGAATTGGCTTTTGGCTTAGGGTTAAAGGATAAACAATTTAAAGAATTTGCAAAGCTTGCAACAGGCTTGGGTAATTTATTTGTAGAAAATGATCTTGCATTGCTAGAAATAAATCCCCTTGTTATTACAAAATCTGGAAATTTAATTTGTTTAGATGGGAAAATGAACGTAGATGATAATGCTCTATATAGGTTGCCAGAAATTCGTGAGATGCAAGATCCAACTCAAGAAGATGAGCGTGAACTTAAAGCAAAAGAATGGGAACTAAATTATATATCTTTAGATGGTAATATTGGTTGCATGGTGAATGGTGCAGGTCTTGCTATGGCAACAATGGATTTGATAAAACTTAATGGTGGCGATCCGGCTAATTTTTTGGATGTTGGTGGTGGTGCAACTAAAGAGCGAGTTTGTGAAGCATTCAAAATTATTTTATCTGATAATAAGGTTCAAGCTGTATTAGTAAATATTTTTGGTGGAATTGTACGCTGTGATCTTATTGCAGAAGGGATTATGGCTGCAGTAGAAGAGGTTGGGGTTACAGTTCCTGTTGTAGTTCGCCTTGAAGGCAATAGAGCACCAGAGGCTTTAGAAATGTTAAATGTTAGTAAATTGAACATTATAGCCGCTAAGTCTTTAACAGATGCAGCACAGCAAGTTGTTAAAGCTTCTAAGGGGGAATGATAAAATGAGTATATTAATTGATAAGTATACAAAAGTAATTTGCCAAGGCTTCACTGGCAAACAAGGAACACTTCACTCTGAACAGGCAATTGAATATGGCACGCAGATGGTTGGTGGGGTTACCCCTGGTAAAGGCGGGCAGCAACATTTAGATTTACCTGTGTTTAACACAGTTCAAGATGCAGTAAGAGAAACTGATGCAGATGCTAGCGTTATTTATGTACCAGCACCTTTTTGCAAAGATTCTATAATCGAAGCTGCAGATTCAGGAATAAAATTAATTGTTTGTATTACAGAAGGTATTCCAGTTTTAGATATGCTGGATGTGAAACATTATTTACGAGATAAACCTGTGCGATTGATTGGCCCTAATTGTCCAGGCGTTATAACTCCTGGCGCTTGTAAAATTGGTATAATGCCTGGAAGTATTCATTTACCAGGACGTATCGGAATAGTGTCTAGATCAGGAACGTTAACTTATGAAGCAGTAAAGCAGACGACTGATCTTAATTTAGGTCAAAGTACTTGTGTTGGCATCGGAGGTGATCCATTACCAGGTACAAGTTTTATCGACATTCTTGGTATGTTCCAGTCAGATCCTCAAACTGAAGCTATCATAATGGTTGGTGAAATTGGTGGTACAGCAGAAGAAGAAGCTGCTGAGTTCATCAAGAATAATGTTAACAAGCCTGTTGTAGCATATATTGCTGGGGTGACGGCTCCTGCAGGAAAGCGTATGGGACATGCTGGTGCTATTATTTCTGGAGGCAAAGGTACTGCAGATGATAAATTTAAAGCCTTAGAAGATGCCGGTGTAAATATAGTCAGATCACCGGTTGAAATGGGTAGTGAAATTGCTAAACATTTGAACTAACTATTTTCTTTATGCCAGGCTAACAAGCCTGGCACATAACATATCACCGAACCATCACATCTCTCTCATAAATAAAATTTATGTTGTTCTCACCAGATTTATATTTAAATTCAGTATTTTTTTCATGGTTCACTTATAAGTCTGGCACATAACATATCAGCTGTTGCTCATATTTTCAGTATAAATAAACCTCATGTTGTTTCTATCTGTTTTACACTTTCTAATTTAATGTGTTAATCTGATATGTGTAAATAATAAATTTAATTCAGGTATTATATGGATATTAATACTTTTTCTATTCTGATTGTGGGGAAATAATAACATTAAATGATGTAAATAAGCACTTACATGTGCCTCCATACTTATAGCAAATAATAATAACAGCCGGGTTTTAGATAATAATTTTTAATATACGGTACATGAAACAAAAGGGATTTAGCTCATGCTTAGAAGAGGCTCACCACAAGATACATCAAATGATAATTCATCACCAACAAATATACCAGGAAATAGTGCAGGCGGTCAGGTTGTCGATAGTGATGTTGATATCGTAACGGGTCATGCTACTACTATTAGTTCAGAAGTCCTAGATCATGAAGGCTCTGATCATGAAGGCTCTGATCATGAAAGCTCTGTTCATGAAGGCTCTGCTCATGAAGATATTGGATTTGGTTTAGGAGCTGAAGTAGGAGTAGGAGTAGGAGTAGGAGCTGCAGTAGTAGGAGCTGCAGTAGTAGGAATTAGTTCCGTTGGAGCAGCTGTTGGTTTAAGTGAAGTTGGTTCTGGTGGTTTAGGTTCAGACTCAGGTTCAGACTCAGGTTCAGACTCAGGTTCAGATCTAG
>JABJGS010000072.1 GCA_018703155.1 Francisellaceae bacterium
CCATTCCGAGATAATTATTTTTATCCCTTCTAATCGTTCTACCAGTTCAGGATTATCACTAACAGCACTCAGCAACTCAGTGGAAAAAAATTTAAAGGATTTTTTTCCATTATTGTAGGGGAGCAGGAAACTTTCTTTACCAGATAATAAGAAACCTCGCATTCCTGTTTCCATATCTATTGCAGCAGACTCTATCTTAAGTGCCTTCTCGATAATACTATGAGTTTTTTCAACCAATCCATTCGAAATTTCAAGTTTTTTAAGACTTGATAGACATATTATGCCTAAAATCACAAATAATATTAAAGGGATAAAGCTTCCAATAATCACCTTGGCTTTTATAGTAAAATTATTCAACATATTAATACGCCTAATTTTATAATTGCTAAAATACATGTATGTTCTTTTATCCACCATTTCATAAGGGACATTAGTAAATCCACCAACCTTGAACTGCCCATATCCGGGTGTACTGATGTGTGTCATGTTATGTTGTACTCATAGATTCAGAGCCAGGATTTCAGGATTGGGATGTAGTGAAATAGTTATGGTGTAATTTAATTTTTTAGGAAAATGTTCAATAAAAGCAATTTGATAAATAATTTGGAAATTGTAGGTTAGGTTACATTTTTTGTGTGCCAGCGGTAATCTCTTGCTCTAGAGAGGTCGATTATGATTTTTCGGTCACTTTCGTGATAATACACGCAAACATACAAAAATAGTATAAATGTTACCTGGTAAGTTAACCGTTAAAGACTTACTATTGCGACCTATATAGAATTATAAATAATGGTAAATTGATATGTTTGGACTAAGCAATATAAAAAAATTATTCTCTCGTCGTATTGATGAAAAGACCAAAAAGCCTACTGTACAAATACAAGAAAAGGATGTACTGCTAAATGACGGTTGGGTAGAACTTTCTATCAATAATGAGCCTGATGTTGTTGTTATCCCACAATCTATCGTTAGCGGGCCAAATCTAATTGATGAAGAGTTTGAGGTTGTTGACAATAGGACTGCTGATCTCAAGCAAATGAATGCATATTTGAGCGGTGTCGAAACTGAACTCTTGGCCAAGAAAGAAGTATATAGGTTATCAGTACCTGTTGGAGAGCATCCAGACAAAGCATTAGCTGCACAAAAAAGATTAGAAAACCAAGGTTATACTTTAACAACCCTAGGAAATAAAGAAACTCAAGAGAAGGGCATTCATTTATATGCACTAGTTAATAAAAATAATCCTGATGCACCAGTCACCATTGTATGTCGTGGAACCCAGTTTGATGCCAGTATGATTGCAGATCTAGATCCAACAGCGCCTGGGTTTGAAGTAGTACAAAAAAATATAAAAGAAATTAGACAACAGCTAGATCAACTTTGCTCTCAAAATCCAGGTCGGAGAATACGTATAACTGGGCATAGTCTTGGTGGAGCTTTATCTCAATTGCTTACCAAGGACATTTTAGACATTAAAAGACAGTCACTAGAAAATCCTGAAATAACAGGATATGAAGCTCTTGCTCAAGTTCCTGGTGTTGACACAGTGGTATTTCAATCTCTTGGGTTGCCAGAAGATATGGTTGAACAAGCTAATCTTACAGCTAAAGCTATAAAAGAACTTGATCCTGAATTTGATATGAATTTTGTTGCACATGTTAAAAAAGGAGATTTTGTTTCAAGAGTAGGCAGCTATTTATTTTCTGATATAGACCCAAGTGTAGTTGACGTAACTTTAATACTCAGAGATTTGAATAAACCAATGGTAGCATTGGGAGATTTTTTGGATGTTGGCTTTTCAGCCGCTACAACAGGGAATCCTATTTGGACTGCAATATCGTTAGTTAAAAAATGCTTTAGCCGATATTTCACAAATAGATTACAAGCACATTCTGACTTATTCCATCATGATGATGATGATAAAGATATGCCATCAATGTTTGGTGTTTATAGGAATGCAAACCCAGAAGACAGAGAAAAAATTAAACATATCTTTGATAAGGACCTGGTATCTAAAATTCCTTACTCAAAAGAAATCCAGGCTGCACTTTTTGGGGTTTTGAATGGGACTACGAATGAAGAACTTCAAGGAATGTCTATATCCGCTCAAAGCTTATTAACCTGTGTTAATGTTGCAATTGATTTGACGTTGGCTGGAGTGCAAAGTATACCCAAGGCTGCTGTGTCTGCAGCAAGGAATTCACAAAAAGTGGTAACAGCAATTGAAGAGCTTCAGCAACATGCTCAAAATACAAAGCAGGGATTTTTAAATTTGTATAATAGGTTTGTTAGTAAAACTGCACATAATGAACCAGAACATGCTGAGCCTAGTAGGCACAGGCTATCAGTTGCACCTATTTATTAGTGAATAGGGGAGACATTAGTTTATTAAAGCGTGATGTAAATTAATAGTTATCAGGCTCATCCTTCAAGATGAAGGATCAAAAATATTGGGAAATGAGGTATTGAAACGGTATTTAATAGGGCTGTTATGCTATTGGCCATGATGTGCGCTCAGAGCTTTTGGAGCCAACTAATAGAGATATGATGCTATCTGTATCATCTTGGCCGAATTTCTTTAAACTACTTATAGGGTGTTTGGTGGCTAGTGTTCCAATTACTTTATTATCTCTAATAAATTCTTTAACATGTATATCCGTATCGTTGTAAGTAAAAATAAATTCTTTTTCTTGTGGAGATAAATTAATGTGTTTTAACGAACTTTCTAGGGTATAACCCAATGCTTTTGTTATTGCCTCTTTTTGTGTCCACATCCGTAGTAAATTTAATTCTAAATCAGCATCAGCATAATTATTCAGAACATTAGTTTTCTCTTCATCCGTTAGGAAATAATCAATTATTTCTTCCATCGTATGGCTTTCAGGGTGTGCTTCAATATCAATCCCAATTTCATCTGTACTGCCTATAGCTAAGCAAAACTGTGTATTGGTATGACTTAAATTAAAGTACAGGTTTTTTTTATTGCATAAATAAGGCTTTCCTGAAGCATTATTCTCAAAAGTTATTTCATTTGCTGGTATACCGACATATAAAGACAGAATTTGTTTGAGAAGAGCTCTGGTATAGAAGTATTTCTTTTTTTGTGACGTAGTTGGGTATTTTTCTGCGTAATACAATTCTTGGTGGGTTAATATTGAATAATTTAGGTCAACAGAAAATAGCTTATTATTCCATACGTGTATTTCATTATTAGAGATGCTGTACATCAACCCACTCCAAACTAATAAACTGACTAAAGGCCTAAGTCAATTTAGCACATTTTTTCAATTTAGCCAAAATAATTACAAATTTAAGTAGGTCTAAATTAACAAAAAATCTAATTTTACCTTACGTTTAAATAAATGTTACAAAAAAAAAGAATTTTAGAGCTCTCAAATGGAACAGTCATGGATTTACTTGTCAATTGCAGCATTATTTCTTTATGGATCATGGGGTTTCTGGGGAGTAAAAGCCGCCCCATTAATAGACTCAACATCTAGTGCCTTTTACTCAAGTGTAGGGGTCCTAGCATCAGGAGCAATCTGTTTAGTTATCTTGAAGTTTCATCCGTCCCAGATAACTAAAGGGGCTGTATAGAGTTTTCTAAATGGACTATCTACAGGATTAGGCTGTATTTTTTTAATGCGGCATTACAACGTGGACCGGCAGTATCTGTGATTATGATTGCATCATTATATCCTGTGGTGACCGCGCTACTATGTGTAATGTTTTTGAATCAATCACTTAGCATAAAACAGGGGATTGGTATCATTCTAACTATGGTGGTTTTATATTTATTTACAGGGTAGGCATGGAAGATTTATATTCATACATAGATGGAGACTTTTATTTAGAACAAGGTAGGCGAATAATACCGAATATTAATCCCGCAACAGGTGATATCATTTCAAATATAAATGTCCCTAGTACTAGTTGCTTAGATGCCGCTGTAGATTCGGCCATAGTTGGTCAACAAATATGGAAGTAAATATCATACAAAGAACGCAGAGATATTCTTATGTCTGGAGCAGAAGCTCTTCGTAGTCAGAATATGAATTTGGCTGAAATGGAGGTTTTAGATACAGGAAAGCCCATTTCAGAGTCTGTATACGATGATGCTATTGGAGCAGCTAAATGCATTGAGTTTTTCGCTGGGTTGATAGACAAGCTTTATGGGCAAAGTATCAAGGTGGATGATGCCCTGATTTATACTCAAAAAGAACCGATTGGAGTATGTTTTGGCATAGGAGCTTGGAATTATCCGTTACTGGTTGCAAGCTGGAAGTTAGCGCCCGAATTAGCAACTGGAAATTCTCTAACATATAAACCTTCTGAGCACTCTTCAACATCAACCTTGAAACTAGCTCAGATACTAACTAATGCTGGGCTGCCAAAAGGGGTCTTTAATGTTGTGCTTGGTGATGGTGAAGTTGGCCAATATTTATCCGTACATGAAAAAGTAAGAAAAGTATCTCTTACTGGAACAGTGTCAACCGGCAAACAAGTTGTACAAAATACAGCGTCAACCTTGGAAAATATTAGTATGGAGCTGGGAGGCAAGTCCCCATTAATAGTGTTTGATGATGCTGATATCTCTCAAGCGGTTGACGCTGCAATGGTTGGAAATTTTTATACTCAAGGACAAGTATGTAGTAATTGTTCACGAGTATATTTACACTCGAAAATATATGATGAATTTATCGTTAAGTTAAAAGAGAAAACCGAAAAATTAGTTATTGGAAATCCATTTAGTACGAAGACTCAAGTTGGCTCATTGATTTCACAAGAGCATATGGATAAAGTTTTATCTTATATTCAATCAGGTATCAGTGAGGGGGCTTAAATCTTGACTGGTGGGAACAGGTATATGAAAGGAGAATGCAGTAGTGGAGCATTTATTGAGCCAACTGTATTTATCAAGTGCCATGACGAAATGCGTATTGTCAGGGAAGAGATTTTTGGGCCAGTAATGTCAATTTTACGATTTGATGAAGAAGCGGATGTTATAGAGCGTGCTAACAATACTGAATTTGGCTTAGCATCAGGAGTTTTCAGCACTAATTTGCAAAGAGCTCATCGTGTTGCAGATAAACTACAATCTGGAGTGTGCTGGATAAACAATTATAATATCACTCCAATGCAAATGCCATTTGGTGGACACAAGCAATCAGGGATAGGTTTTGAAAACGGTTTGCAAGTGATTGAACAATATACACAAAATAAAAGTGTTTATGTTCAGTTGAAAGACTTTGAATCCGGCTATCACAGGTTGTTTATATCCTGTGCTACCGAATAAAATCTTGATGGTGAAGGGTGCTTTAGTTATGACTTTAGCCTTATCTTCTTTTAATAACATTCGAGCTCGTTGTGGCTTGCAAGGCATCAACGGTTTACCATGACAATTAAGTACATACACTATCATGCAGTGTATCTCCTTCGATTATTGCGTATTTTATAATTTTAGGTACAATCAAAATTCGACTTCCTCTCGACCGGATAACTTGGCTTCGCAATGTGGTTGACCTTACATATTAAGAGATAGAGAAATGGAATTTGATTATATAATTGTTGGCGCAGGATCAGCAGGTTGCGTTTTAGCAAATCGGTTGAGTGAGGATCCAAATGCAACAGTGCTTTTGATTGAAGCTGGCCCGAAGGATAATACTTGGAAAATTCAGATGCCTGCGGCGTTAATGTATAATCTTCCCGATGATAAATATAACTGGTGTTATCACACTACAAAACAAAAATATATGCGTGATCGGATAATGTACTGGCCCAGAGGCAAAATTTTAGGTGGAAGTTCATCATTAAACGCAATGGTCTATATCCTTGGGAATGCAAAAGACTACGATTCTTGGGAGCAATCTGGTAATAAAGGTTGGGCATATAAAGATGTATTACCTTTTTTCAAGAAGTCTGAAACAAGTGATAAATTAGATGGAGCGTATCGTGGCGATACAGGTCCTTTAACTGTAACCAGTGGGTACTGCAAAAATCCACTATACAAAGCATTCATTCAATCAGGAGTTGAGGCTGGCTATCCATATAATAATGATTTAAATAGCTATAACCAAGAAGGGGTTGGATCTTTAGATATGACTATTAGAAATGGTCAACGTTGCTCATCCGCCAAAGCATATTTATCTCCAATATTAAAGCGCAAAAATTTAACAGTCCTTACTAACAGCATGATCACTAAGATAAAATTAAAGCGAAATAAGGCTGTGGGTGTTGAGTGTTTACAAGATAATAAATTACAATTCATCTCAGCTAGAGAGGAAGTTATCATATCTGCTGGAGCTATAAATTCCCCTCAATTACTTATGTTGTCAGGAATCGGTGACGCTAATCATTTGTTAGATATTGGAATTGACTCTAAAGTTGAGCTTCCTGGCGTTGGACAAAATCTACAGGACCATCTAGAGATATTTGTTCAAAATGAATGTTTGCAACCAATAACTTTATATAATGAACAACGTTACCCACAAAAAATAATAGAAGGAATTAAATGGTTTTTAAATAAAACTGGGGTTTGTACTAGTTCACATTTAGAGGCCGGAGGTTTTGTGAAATCTTCACAAGAATGCTCCTACCCCAATATTCAAATGCACTTCTTGCCATCGCTAGTTGTTGACGATGGACGCAAACCAATCGATAAACACGCCTATCAGTTGCATATTGGTACCATGCGACCATTAAGTAGAGGTACAATAAAACTGAAAAACAATGATCCATTTTCTGCTCCGCTGATAGACCCAAATTATCTCAGTGATTATAGAGATTTGGAAGAGTTAACGGAATGTATTGATATTGCTAGAGATGTTTTATCTCAACCTTCATTTGCCCCATATCGTGCTGGAGAAATACTTCCTGGAGTAAAAATAACCAATAAAAAAGATAAAGAAGACTTTGTTAGAAAGCATGCGGAATCAGCATATCATCCATCTTGCACATGTAAAATGGGAACTGATGATATGTCTGTTGTGAATAATGTTGGACAAGTATATGGAGTTGAATCCCTTCGAGTTGTAGATGCATCTATAATGCCTAATATTATTACTGGCAATTTAAATGCACCAACGATAATGATGGCTGAAAAAATTGCACATGAAATAATTAATAGGGGTAGGTCTACTCATGATGGAAAAGATAAGAAATTAAATGTTGATTTGACTCTGGAGAACATGAAGATGTAATGTCAATAGCCACATAAATAAAACAGAGATTATTAATCTGAAGTTGTTTCCAAAATTATAAAATAAAGAAATACTTATATAAGTATTTTCAAGGTATTTGGTGTCTTCATCATAATTAGCATCAAATATAATGATAATCTAAGCATTACACCTTATCCCCCGAACTAAGGGGCGTATGGCTGCTCATATTGTAAAGGACGAAAAGTGTCTAAAGATAATAATTTAGCGTTTTTATATGAATAAGTATGATGTTAGCAGTAAGGCGAACAGGAACACACAATTATCTGGTTAAAGAGAAGGATTTAATTCCCAGAAATATGGAATTATATAGCAAGATGCAACTATTAAGATAAGGTTTAAAGGAATGCCGAATTTCATAAAGTCAGTGAATTTATAGTTACCAACCGCATGGACAAATGTATTAGTTTGGTATCCGATAGGTGTTGAAAAACTAGCACTTGATGCAAACATGACCGCGACAGTAAATGGTATGGGGTTGAATCCGAAATTGCTTGATAATTGTATCGCAATTGGAGTGACCAGTAATGCTACAGCATTGTTAGATACTAACTCGGTCAACAACCAGGACATTACATATATGAAAAATAAAAGCTGAAGAGGGTTGTTAACATCAAAATGAGGTGTGATAAATGTAACAATACTATCTAGCAAGCCACTATTTTGCATAGCAATTGATAGAGTCAACATTGATAGGATCAAAAGTATAATATTCCACTCAATTGATTTAATGGCTTTATTAAGAGAGATGCATTTTGAGATTATTACGAATGAAGCGCCCATAGCTGCAAGTCCAGCGATAGGCATTATTTGTAAAGATGAGCCAACGATAACAAAGGATATTGCCAAGACAGATAACATTCCTCTGGTTTTCCGTACTTTTTTTGATAGTAGTTTGCTTATTGAATTTATGCACTCTCCAAACATCATCCTGTTTATGTCTTGCTCGTCTCCTTCAACTAGCAAGATATCACCATCCTCAATAATTATTTTATCAAAATCTTGTTTTAAACTTTGATTTTTTCTATGTACTGCAAGTAAATAGCAGCCATACAATCTTCTTAGTTTTAACTTTGAGGCTTGTAAACCAATAAGTCGGGATTCAGGTGTAATGACTCCTTCAACGACTATGGTTTTTTTCGTATCAAAATAATAGAAGCCACTATTGTCAACATTTAGAGCTTCTTTTATTGATAATATTTCATCTGTTGCTGATTTTATAACAAGTTTATCACCAATATTTAATTCTTTGTCATATAGCTGGTCTTTGCTTATCAAATAATGATTTCTAAAACTCATGTTTTGACGAATGATGTCAATTAATTCAAATTCAGTATTTTTAAAATCATGATCATTTATTTTTTTTCCTATTAATGATGAATTTCCAGAAACTAATATTTCAGATACATATTGCTTCCTTTCAACACCAGGTTCAGAATCAATTTTCTCTAGGTGACGCTTAGGTAGCAGATGCTTTGCAAATATTACTATGTAGGTGGTACCAATAACGGCTAAACAAAGAGCCGGTGCAGTTATATCAAAAATGCCAAATTCTGCCAGACCTAGTTCATGAGCTTTGTCAGCAACAAGAATATTGGTAGATGTTCCAATTAATGTACAGATTCCTCCAAGTATAGATAGGTAGGATAATGGAATTAAATACCTGCTTGGGTAATCATTTAATTTTTTAGCAATCATGATTACGATAGGAGTTAAAATTAATACGACAGGTGTGTTATTGATGAAAGCTGATAGAATCATAGTAAGTAGGAACAATCCTGCTATAGCAAGGCTCTTACTATGCTCAACAGCCTGAAGACACAAGTCACCTAGAGCATTAATGATCCCAGTTTCATTTAGAGCCGCGCTAATAATGAACATGCATATAATAATTATTGGAGCAGGGCTACTAAATACACTTAGAAATTCTTTGGTTGAAACTACATTGGTTAAAAGTGATGAGAATATAATAATTAGTGAAGTTATATGTATAGGTAACTTCTCTGTCACCAAACAGTAAACTGCAAAGACCAAAATTGCTATACCGGCATACATTGTAAACATGATTAGGTAGGCCATGATTCCATTTTTTTACTTACTAATAGTATAATTTAAATTGGTCTTAATTAGTAAGAAAGGTAGATATTGTGAACAAATTAATTAGTATTATTATACTATCTCTGTCATTTGCCGTCCCACAAACGTCATTTGCAAAGAATAAAGATAATGAGCAGTATGAGATTAGCGCAACAGGAGTTGGCATAGTAGATGAAAAACCAACATCTGTTAATATCGTTCTTGGTGCAAATGTAAATGCGGATAGCGTTAATGAAGCTAGTAATATGCTTGCACAGCGGTCGACAAGGGTAATTAAATATTTGCAAAAACAAGAAGGGATTACTGGTGTTAACACCGGAAACATGAGGATATATACAAATTACAGACATGTGGAGAGTAAGGATGTGAAAGAATATAGTGCTCAAATGACAGTTAGTTTTGATTCAAGTATTCCTGAAGCACCAAAACATATTGATGAATGCCTACTTCTAGGAGCAAACCGTGTTGATGGATATAACTTTAAACTTAGTGATGAAGCAATGGCAAAAGTTGATCTTGAAGCCATAGAGCTAGCAACACAAAATGCAATAAGTCAAATTAATGCTTCGCTAAGATCCGTTGATTTAAAATTAACTGGAATAAAAAAAATAGAGATAATAGCTAAGAGAGCTCCAGCATTTGGTGCTAGGGTAATGCTGAAATCAGCTTCGGATCAAACACCAATAGAATCTGATAGCCTTTCTGTTAGTAGGGAAGTTAGAGTAACCGCAATATATTAAAAAACCCAGCTGCATGACTACCATGCAGCAATATAGACATTACCTTTTACCTAATATAGTATAGGTCCACATAATACTTAAATAGGCTGAAGGATCATGCTAAAAGATTTAATACGTGTTGGGGTTATCTCATTAGGTTTATGCTCATCTGGATTATCGTTTGCATATGGATTAGATTTGCCAATGTCTCTCAATCAAACTAAGACAATTTTCCAAGAAGACTGGACTAAAAGAATAAATCTTTCTGGATTGCTAATGGGAGAGTTGATCCTTAGCAACTATAATCAGTCGGCATCAGGAAGATTTTCAGATAAGAGAAGTTATCAAACATTTTGTTTTCCTCGTGCTAATTTAAACGTTGATGCTGAAATCAATGATTGGAGCAAAGTTCATATGACTTTTAATTTCAGAAGTTCATGTGGATATGGTGGGAAAAATGATGAATGGGCTTTTGCTAATTTTGGCACCACATCAGAGAGTTATGTTGATTTAGGTAATGCAGAAGTGGCTAATTATACTGGTAGAATTGGAGTCCAATATTTACCGTATGGAGCCTATACTAGAAATACTATTCCTGCATCTCTTTCGCAACTACTGACGCAGTCACAAGTGGCAGGGGCATCAGGATTTGCTAAATTATCTGAAAACTTTGATCTTGCAGCCTTTATTTTTTCTGGAAAGAAAAAGCGTAATGACTCTATTAAAATAAGGAACTTTGGTGCTCAAGTATTTGGGGACTTTGCTTTGTATACTGCAAAAATCAAGGCAACTGTAGGATATATGTATAATATTGCTGGAGGTGTTAACTTTCTTTATTACGAAAGCAGTAGCAGTACAGCTAATGCGCTTCAAAATGGCTATCGAAAGCGTGTTCCAGGACTTAGTGCAACTATCGATGCTGAGTTTCTAGATGATTGGAGTATAAATTTTAGATATACAGGAGCATTTGAAAGATTTGATGCTCTAGATGTTTCCTGGAGTAATCATGGCGCAAAACCTAAAGCTTTTGTTTTTGGTGGAGCAAAAGAACTTGAAGTGAAAATGTTTGATTCTGAATTAAATTCAAGAATAGCTGCTAGCTACCAGATTTCTAAAGAAGCTGTCAATGTAAGAGGCATTGGCCTTGGAAGAGGGCTTCCTAAGCGTAGGTTACAGCTAGGTTATATCCTTGAATTAAATAAGTATTTTGAAACAGGAATTCATTTCATTAGCGACAAAGATTACGTTGTTTCTGAAGGTGGGACGAACAGATCTTCCTTTACAACATTGTTGAGCATGTCTTTGAATGTAGCTTAACCGGATATTTATTAATCAATGCTTGTCAGATTATCATCTTTATCGGCAAGCATTCCTGCACCGGAGATATAACAGTCAACTATCCACCAAATACCTAAACCTCCCAAAGTAATAAGCATAAGTATTCCAGTTTTATTTTTTCCTAAATAAAACCTATGAGCACCAAATACTCCAAAAAAATGACATAACAGAAAGGTTACAGCTTGGATTTTGTTACCAACAGAGCCTGTACGTACTAATTTTTCACCATTAGCGTCTTTCATGGAACCAATTCCGATAATTATATAGTCAACCATGAACCATATACCAAGGCCACCTAGGGTTATTAACATTAGAAAACCTGTTTTGATTTTACCTAAATAAAACCTATGAGCGCCAAATATTCCAAGAAATGCGGCCCAGACAAAGGTTACAGGATATGAATTTGACATGAGGCTATACCTATAGTTAACACTTACACTCTAAGTATAGAGGATTGAAGCTTACTCAATGCCATGAAATTATAAGAAGCTGAAAACTCATTTAGTTACGACATGAATAGTCTTTTTCCTGAATAGCGCGTGTGCTTTGAGGGACTATTTTTTTCACTTTCAGCCATTGAATCATCGTCATCCCCAAAAGATATTTTTTTTGTGACGTCAGCTGGGGCCAAAGGAGAAGATGTTGGAGGTAGGGCTTCAAAGCCAGCAAAGAATAATCCACCACCGCCTCCTTGGCCGTGAGTAACACGAGCTTCTGCTTCTACTCTTGCTTTTAGGATAGAAAGTTCAGTGCTGTATTTTTCATAAAAGCTTGTTATTACTACTGTGCTATCATGAGACTTGGTAAGCTCATATAAATCGGTAGTATTCTTTATATAACATGTAGAGAGCATGATGCTATCTGATTCTAAAAAAGCCTCTATAGCTTCATCTGTAGTATCAAATTCCATATAAGCATCACTAGCGTAGCCATTAGAATATATTTCTAAAAATAATCCTATATTTTCATATCTTCTAGTCATTGGGTCACCATCTAAACAGGTTGACCATGAATTCATTATTAAAGAGGCTTCACTTAAATCTGCCCCTTGTATTAACATCTGCTGCAAACCATAAATCATTGTTTTAAGCACAGGTTTATAATGACCACTTTCATCAGTGATGCAAGATATAATCCCACCAGATGATCCTTTTAAAAAAAACACCTTGGCTGCAAAAAATGTATCCCCACCAGATGAGTAACTTGAGTGATGGGTATTATTTCTTATTAGGGTTCCGCCATATAAAGAGGCTTCGTCATTGGCATTTATAACCAGAGCAACAGGTTGAATGGCCTTCTTCATTCCTGTGTCATTAACTATGTGTGTTTCATTTTGAATGGCCCTGCCATCAGCATCAAATGTTATTCTATAGTGCTCTAAGTAATCTGGATGGATATAATGAACACATTGAACATTAGTAGTAAGGCGTTCCAAAATACTAGGATGTTCATTAAGGAAAATTTCAAGTACACCGTCTGGCAATGAGAGCAATTCAATTTCTTGTTCTTCAAAATGTAACAGCCAATCTGAAAAGCTTAAGGTATCTCTGTCTGTAGATAGCTGATAAAGCTGGTACATAGGAGCAGAGATATCAATACTTCTATGTTTGCTATCTTCAAGCTCTGGTATATACATATCTCTTAAGTGCATGAGGGTGGGAGCTAATAAAGGCATAGAAAAAATATCCTTGAACAGATTGATTGTTATGTTCCCAAGCTAACACAAGCTGGGTGATGCAATCAACCTTTTTCACTATAAATAAGCGTAATTTGGAAATAATCGTGCGCATTATTATTTGACGTGGTTGTCTGTATGGAAAGTTAATTGATAATACAACGATAGTAGCGTTATAAGAAACAATAATTGAGCTCGAGAGTGATTGAGAGGGTATTACATAACATTGGCCTCATATCTCTATATGTAGGTTTTTTCTCGATTTAAATCGAAAAGATAAAGAGGGAAATATATACTTATCTGGATTTTCAGTTATTTTTAATTTGCTAGTAAAGCATGTTAGAGGAAGGAATGATATTTCAATATGAATGAATAACAGGTTCTAACTAGTTAACAATAATTACACTTACCTTTATTACAGTAGCTATGTATCAATAAAGATAACGTTTTCTATTAATTTAATAGATATAAAGATAGATAGTGCTTAAGTTTCGGAGTTTGGGATTATAAATTTTAATTAAAAAACATGGATCATGGCTATATTTACAGCTAAGCCACCAAACAAAAGCCAAATGAAGGTAGTGGTAGCTAGGGCAATTGGTTTTAGTCCAGCAGAGACAACATTCATTAAATTAGTGCTCATACCGAGAGCTGTCATGGCAATAGTTAAAAGTGCTTTATCAAAAAATTTAATTTTATCTACTATCTCAGGATTTACGAGATTAAATGAATTGAAAATACCCACAGTTAAAAAAGCTAATGCGAACCAAGGAATAACTAGTTTAGATGATTTATTCTTACAAGATAAGCCAACTAAAATCAGTAATACTGGCAACATCAAAACCCTGGTCATTTTAACTATAACAGCATTGTTTGAAGCTCCATCGACAGCATTGGTAGCAATTATAACTTGAGCTACCTCATGTATAGAAGAGCCAACATAAACACCATATTCTGATGGGGATAAAGGTAAAATTTCGCTATTCATTAATAGTGGGTAGAGAAACATTGAAATAGTTCCAAATAAAACCACCGTTATAATTGCTATAGAGGTCTTATGAGGTGGAGATTTTAATTGTGATTCCATTGCTAGAACTGCAGCAGCTCCACATACAGAGGCTCCGGCTGCAATTAGCAAAGTTAATTCTTTATCTATTTTAAAAACTTTTATGCCAAGGAATAGTACAAGTAAAAAAGTAGTGGTTAACATTATCACTGAGGTTGAAACTGCATTTGCACCAACATTAACAATTTCTTGATAGGTAATATTAAATCCATAGAGAATTATAGCTAAGCGTAAAATACGTTTACAACAAAAATCTATGCTAGATTTAAATAAATTAGGAAATAAAACTTTGAAAGAATTACCGTAAAAGATACCTGTAATTACCCCACTAATTAAGGAACTAACTCCAAAAGTCTTCAATATACCATTATCAGATATGAAATATGAAGAAGCTGAGATAATCAAAACAAGTAAAAAACCAACTATGAACTCTAATTTAACCAACATAAGAGGGAACAATTTGATGTGCTTACCTAAGTATATCAAATTATCACAAATAAGTTAATTGAATAAACCTAGACAACTTTTATTATGATACTAGAGATGATTAAAGTCTTAATCACATTTATAACATTATACACTCAAGGTATATCTAATGCTGATGTGTCAAATATGATTAAAAATTTCCATAACAAGCATGTAGGTCAAGGTTAACTCTAAGCTCTATAGGCCGACACATAATTAGGTGCGGCAAATAGGGCTCATATATGTCTCTTGATAGACAGGAAATTGTAAATAAAATCTATGATGATTTAGGTCTTGATATCAGGGATGAAGTTGTTGATCGTTCTATTTTATTCTATAAGAAAATCTATGACTCGGCGTATGACTTTTATACCTCACCATTTCAAGATAGCTCAGGATCCAATACACGTAGACCTATCGTTATCCAACAAAAGAAGAAATATAATGCGGAGGATATTCTTGATATTTTGTTAGAATTACTCGCTGAACAGTCTAGTAAAGGCTCTGGAGGAACTTCTTGGTGGAATAAATATAAGCGTGAAATGAGTAGATCAAGAATAGAAAAAGCTATTGAAAATAGACACTTAAAGCATTTGGATAAGAGGCTTTACTCTAAGACCAACCAGGATCTAATAACACAACGGGGGCTTATTGAAAAACATCAAAGCATTCTTGGGGAAAAATATGACAAAGAAAAAAAAGTTATTGAAGAATCCCTAGCATCAGGTGATGATTTTGATAAACCAGTTGCTGAACGATTCATATTTCTTCATAACAAAAATAAAACCACACCAAATAATAAAAAACCGTGAATATCCCAGAAATATAATTCTGCTACGCTTGAACTATATAATAAATTAATCGCCAGACCTACAACAATAATAAAGGTGAACACATGAACTCAATCCATAAAATATTTCTATCCTCAATAATACTAATTCTGAGCTCTTGCGCTTCAAATGGTTCATTTTTCACATCTGGGGATCCTGATGGTGATGGAATAACTAAAGGCCATGGTTATTATGTTAAACAACGTACAGCTACTGGTAATAAGGTATTTATATTTGATCCAAGACATAGATCTTGGGCTGCATATAATGAAAACGGCAGACTGGTTAATACAGGAAAAGGCTCTGGAGGAAAAAATTGGTGTGCAGATATTGGTAGAAGTTGCAAAACTAAAGAAGGAACGTACCAAGTTGTACGAGAAGGATCTGCTGAATGTAAATCTGGTAAATATCCAATAAAAACTAATGGTGGAGCTCCAATGCCATATTGTATGCATTTTGGTCATGAAGGCTATGCCATACATGCATCAAAGGATGTTCCTGATGATAGGAATGCTAGCCATGGATGTGTTCGGGTAACATTGAAATCAGCAAAGTGGTTAAATCATGACTTTATTGATGTTGGTACCACGGTTATTATCCACCCTTATGAGTAGATAAGTGATTAAATTCACAAAATATGAATAATTTAATTGAGTTAGGGGCATTAGTTCCATATAATCAATCTGTTTTGTTTTGTGGCTAAAGTATATGCAAGTTATTCGAATTGAGAAACTAAACTTAGATTTTCATAATGCACCTCTATTTAAAAATTCTAGTATCATTATTAATAAAGGCGAGCGTATTTGCCTGGTTGGTAGAAATGGTACTGGAAAAAGTACTTTCTTGAAAATATTAAACAATGAGATCAGTCCTGATTCTGTTGATCGCTTCAATGAAGATAGCATAATAATCTCCAAACTTAATCAAGAGCTACCCGTTATAAAAAATGAAACTGCATATAATTTTGTTGCTCGTGGCTTAAAAAAAAGTGGAAGTGTTCTGGTTGAATATCATGACCATTTAAATGTTGATCCATCTGGTCATAATGATACCTGGATGAATAAACTTGATTGGCTGCAAAAAGAAATCGACACTAACAATGCTTGGGATTTAGAAACTAGAATACAAACAATCCTAACAACTTTAAAGATTGATCAAGATGTTATTGTTAAAGATTTGTCTGGAGGCTGGCGTAGAAGATTAGAGCTGGCGCAAGCTCTAGTTACTAATCCAGATGTTTTATTACTTGATGAGCCAACAAATCATCTAGATTTAGATGCAATCTCGGATCTAGAGAAATTGATATTAGATTTTAATGGTACGATCATTTGTGTGAGCCATGATAGAGCCCTGGTAAATAATATTGCAACTAGAATTGTTGAACTAGATAGGGGGGGGTTCTATTCTTATCCTGGCAATTTTTCAGCATACCTAGAACTAAAAGAAAAAAGATTATCAGATGAAGCAAAAACAAACTCTGAATTTGACAAAAAACTTGCTAGAGAAGAGATTTGGATCCGCCAAGGTATTAAAGCCAGACGAACTAGAAATGAAGGTAGAGTCCGTGATCTCGTTAAATTAAGAGATGAACGTTCAGTACGACGCGACCAAATATCTAAACCTTCATTTGATATAGCAAAATCTGAATTGTCTGGTAAATTAGTTGCTAAAGCAAAAAATGTGTCTTTCCAATATCCAAACTCCGAACGTGAAATCATTAAAGACCTTAGCCTTACCATTATGCGAGGTGATAGAATTGGTATTTTAGGTCCTAACGGATGCGGAAAAAGTACATTGTTACAATTAATCCTAGGGAAACTATTGCCATCTTCAGGAACATTAAAAGTCGGTACAAATTTACAGGTTGCATATTTTGATCAGCTTAGAGATCAAATAGATCCGAATCTAACTGTTGCAGATAATGTTGCTGGTGGTAGAACACAAATAGTAGTAAATGGCAAAGCAAAGCATATCATAAGCTATCTAAGTGATTTTTTATTCACACCAGAACGTACTAGATCTTCCGTTACTAAGCTATCTGGAGGGGAGTGTAATAGATTATTGCTAGCTAAATTATTTAGCCTTGAAAGTAACATCCTTGTTTTGGATGAGCCAACTAATGATCTAGACATAGAGTCACTAGAATTATTAGAAGATATTCTACAAAACTATCAGGGAACAGTGATTTTAGTAAGCCATGATAGGTTCTTTATGGACAATGTAGTTACCCAATTGCTTGCTTATGAAGGGCATGGGGTAATAACTGAGTATGTTGGCAGCTACACAGACTGGGTTAATTTTAAAGATAAAGAAGCATTACAAATTAAAAGCTCTGTCAAACAAAACAAACCAAAACAAAAATTAGAAAGAACACAAAAAAAAAGCAGTAAAAACCAAAAACAAGCAGAACATCTTCTGAAAAATATAGATATAGCTGAGAAGGAAATTACTGCCTTAAATAAGATGATGGCTACAGATGATTTTCACAACAAGCCTAAAGATGAAACTAAAAAGGTATATGATAAAGCTAGAGAAGTAGAGTTAGATTTAGAGTCATTATATAGTGAATGGGAAAATCTAGATAACTAGGTTTTATTTTTAACAAAACACTTTTTTCGAAACTAGAAGCCCTGTAATAGACCATGGTTGGCAAGATTAACTTAGGGCTTGGATAAGGACTCATCTAAGCCAAATTATCTAAGAAACTACCCAAGCATGCAACAGGTCACATCTCCAAATTATCTTTATTTTGGTTCACGAGATGAAACCCTAGTCTTGCTTTGCTTTTACTAGTTATTTGCTTTTTTCTTTTCTTTCTTGATGATTTTCTTTTCCGCAGCGGTATGAGCAGCTTTCTTTTTAGTATTCTTTCTTGAGTCTTGTGACTTAGCCATAATATTTATCTCCTGATAAAATTAAGAGTTGTATAGGCATGGTATACTAACCAGCCTCAATCACCTAATTCGTTATAAGTTAATTCCAGCCCTAATTGTCTAGTACTTGGCTAGATTTACTAGCTTTCTTAAATCAAATCGGTTGTCAATAAGTGCATATATTGTTCATTACACTTATAATTTTAGTCCATAACAAATAATCTGCTATTTACATCTTGCAGCATCTTTGTGAAATTTGTCTTGTATTAAACCTCTCTTCACATATTTAATTTGCTAAATAACTAAAATATGTGGTACTATGTTGGTCTTAATTTTAACTATAACAATTATGAGCATTCAATGATAATAAACGTTTTTTATGCTGAAGATAGCACTGTTAATTACAAAGTTTTTCAGAAAAATATTGCAAAATTTTTGGTTCCTGCTTTGCAGGAAAAACTAAGATAGCATGGCGTTACTGAAGATATAACGGTGAAAGTGACACTCTCAACATCTGGTGACCAGGCAAAAGACACGCTCAACAAACAAAGTACTCCAGGTTTCTACGATATATTCTTTATGGATAATGAGATAGGAGCTGGCCCAATGGGAATGGAAATAATAGGTTCTATAAAAGATTTTGGATACGATTTCAACAGCACCTTTATTGCCGGGATAAGCAGCCAATTGCAGTTAAACGACGTTAAATGTTCCGAATTGATTGTATCGGCCAGAGGGTTGGGCTACAGTTACTTTCTTAATAAGCAACCAAATAATGAAGACATAACACATTGTGATTTAATAAATGGAATGGTGGATACTCTTAAAAATAAATATCCAGAGCTCTTCCTTTCTATTAGCAAGCCTCTAGATTCTATGAGACTCTTAGAAGCAACTAATGCGCTCATTATCGCAACTCAGGAAAAAGAAGATAAACTTGAACAGTCTATGAAAGAAAGACAAAGTGACATTGATGAGACTACAAAGATAGAAGAAGCTTTGGGTGACTCCTTAAGAGAAATTCAAGATGAAATATATGCAATGCGATTTCATCATGAAACAACATCAGATCATGCATTAGGCAATATAGCTAGAAGTATCAACGTTCCAACTATTATAGATGTAGCAGCAGCTACAGATCCAAGCATCAACAGGGCTCCGGTCTCAGATGGCTGTTGTGGGCCATTCTGCTTTTCTTTCAGCAAAAAGAAAGTTCATGATTCTCATGAAGATAAAGGTAACTCAACTTTAAACACATCTTCCTTAAGTAGTTCAAGAACAGAATCATCAAGGCTCAAATTACCAAATATATGAGAATCATGTCCTCATGAATGGAAAATAGATAACATTCACATGTTATGTTGCTGTTATTTTTATGTTTTTATCAATATACCAAAATCTTCTTTTTTTAGGTGTAGAAGGAAGGTATTACTTTGTTTCTAATATATTGTTTAACTATCCTAAAGATGTCTGTGTCCTTACAGTAAGTTTGTATAGATAATATAATCTCATAAAATGTAACGTTAACTCCATATTTTCATTAATATTGGAGCTATTATGAGCCCATCCTTAACACTAAAGTCCTTATGTATTGAGCTTAATGAGTGACGTGAAAATCGAACTAAACAAGCTCACCTTCCTAATAATATATAGACAAAATCTTAAAAGTTGCTAGAAAATCATTCTATGACTGAAGTAAGCAGTGAGTTTCGGCTTAGTCATGAGCAAATCCGCTATAAATTAACCGTGTATTTCCAGCTGCTATATTTGCTTACTGGAAGGACACGATTTTTTTCTACCTTTATTCTAATCATCTATACTCGATTACTAGAAGGACACATTATTTCACATCACAGAGTTAACTAGCACCATTAAAGTCAGGCTTATAATTTCTGTTTTAATTCTAACCTTTAACATGCTATTGTGCTTACAAATAACAATGATGGAGTAATAATTACAATGGGTAAAAAGAAACAAAAATCTAAAAAAAAACAGGCCCAGATATTAAAAAATCAAGTTTATATTCTGAAAGAGAAGTATCTATATATAACGCACAAGGTGTTCTAGAAAATATTAGCGTATGTGCTGCAGAACAAATGTTTAATGTCACATGGACAGACAGCATTATTGCAGAAAATTCTACAGCTCCGACCTTAACATCTACACCAGGAATTGCAATAAAACATATCAGTGTTGAAATTGGATATGGTATTGTTGCAACAAGAGACTTCCAAAAAGGAGAACGGATAATA
>JABJGS010000048.1 GCA_018703155.1 Francisellaceae bacterium
AGTGGCAATGAAGCGTCAAAAAAGAAGAGAAAAGTTGCGACCTCAAAAGTTGCAGCTTAGTATTGGAAGCTCTTGGCTTTAGCCATGAGTAGTTCACTTCAAAAGAGCTGATGGTGCAAGTATGATGATATAGCTCCTAAGTGATAACACTCTATTTAATACGATTAGCAAGCTGATATTTGCAATGTTACAGTTAACGGTCCAACATCGCTTATTGTTAGCAGTTGAACCAGCTGATTTTTGGAAAGGTATTAATTCATTAGCGGCTCTTTGTAAGTCCAAGCTTGCTGAAGACTCTATTCCAACTGCAGCTTTCTAACTTGCTATTGCGCCCCTTTGTTAAAGCCAATTTAGAGTATTTACAGCCTTTTCGGTTACTTTCCAAGCATTTTGGTTTCTGCTAATTTCACATGATAGAGAGAGGATTTAAACTTTATAGTTTGATTGCAGGTGCAACATATCTAAGTCACATAGAATAATATAGTTATTGCTTTTGCTTTATTTCAAGCATAACATGTTTTTTTTAAATAGCTCTGATTAAGAAAGAGCATGTATACTGAAATTGATAAAAAAAAGGGATAGAATGATAACTGAAATATCTGAAAAATTATTACTCGGTATTGCACTTGCAGCCCCACCAGGCCCTGTAACTGTTGAAATGATAAAGCGAGGCTTAAACAAAGGATTTTTTGCTGCCTTTAATATTAGGTTGGGAGGAGCTATTGGAAATTCAATTTGTCTTATAGCTGCATTTTTTGGCTTGTCTGTCCTACAATCATATCCTCGTTGGTTAGATTTACTTGGTATTTTAGGTGCAATATTTATTATATACCTAGGACTTACAACTTTAAAAAACAAAATAGATAAAAAAATATTTGCTAGTCTAGATTCAGATGGTGTTACTGGAGGTGCTTTAAAAAGTTTGTGGATAGGCTTAATGTTAGCTGTTGTTAATCCCGTTGCGTTAGTTTTTTGGCTAGGTATTTATGCTGCAACTGTAGATACTCAGGCAGCCTCTGTTGATTTTAGAGGGTTATGGTTTAATTTTTTCATTATAGCTGGAGTGCTGTTGTGGGGTGCTTTTTTGAGTGGATTATTGGAAGGAGGGCGTAGAATATTAAATGAAAAATCTATCAGCCTGATTTCAATATTTGCTGGTATATTGCTGGTTGGCTATGGGTTGAAATATGGACTAACAATCTTGTCAGGACTAATTTCATAGGTTCTGTTGCTAAAATAAAGCATTTATTAAATATTAAACTTTCAGTTGTGCGTAAACTTTAAATAACTTATTAATGATTTTCCCACTTAGATTTGGAATTGGTTTAGATATTTTTGCATTTTGGCAGCAAGAGTTTTGACTTCATTGCCTACACTGGTGGTCTCATGGGATTGTTCATGAATGCTTTCAATAACCTGATTGATGTTTACGACATTCTTGTTTATTTCTTGAGCAACCATGCTTTGCTCTTCCATAGCCATTGCTATTTCTGTATTAATTCTATTCATCGATGAAACAGCTTTTGAAATAGTATCTAGACTATTTTCGGTATTTTGAGCTTGTTCAACTAACTGTTTTGCTTTGGTGCTGCCATTTTTAACAGATTCAACAGCTTCTTTAGCACTTTTTTGTAATTGTTCAATGGTTTTATTTATTTCTTCAGTTGATTGTTGAGTTCTACTTGCAAGAGATCTTACTTCATCAGCAACAACCGCAAATCCACGCCCTTGTTCACCAGCCCGAGCAGCTTCAATGGCCGCATTAAGAGCAAGTAAGTTGGTTTGTTCAGCAATATCCTTAATTACCTCAAGAACATCACCAATATTGCTACTGTACTCGTTCACTAAGCTAATTATTTTTCCAGCATTATAAACTTCATCAGCTAGTACAGTAATAGAATTAATAGTGGTTTTAACCACATCTTTGCCTTGGTTAACTTCATTGTCTGCATTATTAGCAGAGTCTTTAGCTTCAGATGCATGGCGGGCGACTTGATTAATACTTGCAGCCATTTCTGTCATTGCAGTTGCTACTTGTTCAGTTTCTTGTTTTTGGTTTTCAACCCCGGAGCTAATTTTTTCATTAAGATCAGATAGCTCATTTGAAGTATCTATTAATTGGTTTGATGATGATGAAATATGGCTTATTAATCCATGTAAATTACTATTCATCTGATGAAGAGAGTTAAGAAGTAGACCTGTTTCATCTTTACCGGATGTTTTTGGAATTTGTACCTTCAAATTACCTGATGCGGTATCTTTAATGTAACCCATAGCATTATTTAGTGGAGCAAAAAGATAGCTCATATACCAAAGTGATATAACTATAGTCAGTACAATTATAGTTACCAGTGATGCAAACAGAGTGTTTATAATATCTTTACGTTGAAAATATTCACCAGAAATATCTTTTATAGAAACTAAATATGCAATACCTTCATTTTTTGAGTCATAAAGTGGTTGAGATGTAACCATATATGCAATATCATCAATCTCCATTTCTTGAGAGTATGGAGATAGCATCTCTTTAGGGAGCTTAAGATTTAAACTTTGATATAATGTATTATTTGTTCCTAAATAAACTTGTCCTTTAGTATCTACTACATAAATGTTGGACTCATTATCACTTTTAAATGTGTCAAGAGCTGATTGCATTGATTTGGAAAATATTCCAGTGCCAATCAGTCTGCCTCTAAGTAATAATGGGAAAACAACTTCTATAACATACTCACCGTTATTGTTAAGTTCAATGCCACTTTGAATTTTCCCTGTTACTAAAGACTTTTTAACTAAATCTCTTTCTATAGAGAAGCCATTAGTTGCAGGGAGTGAAACTATCACTTTGCCATTTTTATCAGTTACTTCTAAATTGTCAATAATATTTGATGTGCTAAGAAGATTATATGTTGTTCTAGCATTGTTGGTTAATGTTTCAATGTCCATTGATTGTAGAGCTTTTCTTGTACTTTTGTCTCTAGCAAGAGAACTTGTATTGCTAGACATTTCTTGATATTGGTTTCTTAATATTTTCTGCCAAAGGACATTATTATCATGTATCATGAGGTTCGTTGACGATATCTCTGAATGCGACTGTAGCTTCATTCCTGCAAAAACAAACATAAACGTTATGATTGCTGTAGTTAACAGGGAAACTAATATTATTCTGGATTTTAAAGTCATAACCTCATTCCACATCAATTAAACTTATATAAAAATTATTCAACAGGGTTGTCTTCAGATTTCCATGCAGGGAAACCGTCCCTAAAATAATAAACATTTGTGTAGCCCCACTCAACAGATTTTTTTGTGGCTTTTGCGCTACGTTGACATTTATGGCCATTACAATATATGACCATTGGATCATCTTTGTTGGCCACAAGTATGGCAAGATTTTCTTCTGTAAATACAGTTTTTACATCTAAATGCTCAGCATCTGGAACGCGACCAGCATTCCAATCCTTATCTGAGCGAACATCAACGAAAATAACACCATCATCAAATAATTCTTTGGCTTTAATTACATCAACGGTCACTGAACCAGGAATTTGTTCTGGTGATGATTTATCACTAGAGGCGTGAAGTGCTAGTGGGCTGATAAATAATAAAAGTGCTACCATTATCTTATTCACGTATTTCATTCTAGGTCTCCAGCGTTAATGACATTATGAATTTGCATAAAGTGAAGTATAGTTGTTTGACTTGTTAATGTTTGTGGAGCTATGTATTTTTCAGCTGAAGATGATAACATCTTGCCTTTGTTGTTCCCTATGCTGAAGAATGTATATGCACCATAATGAAAAAGACTATGAGCGAGTTGAAAAAAAGCTACTTCATCATATAGGTAAGGGTATAAATACTTTCAACTTAATTGAACCTGGAGATAGGTTGGGTTCTGTCGCAAAGATCAAAATAACCTAAATTTTTTATGGGCGTAAAACCCCATGCA
>JABJGS010000041.1 GCA_018703155.1 Francisellaceae bacterium
ATTATACAAAAACTCAGACAGAAAACCGCGATTGTAAAGTTAAGCTTGATGACGAGCTATTAAAACTAAAAGCACAGCTTCATATAGCTAATGATACTGTCGCAACTCCTGCAGATAGAGCTACTGCATTATCTAGGTTTAATATTTTAACTAGAAAGGTGTCCAAGCCATTTGATAAGTTTGAAGATGCACTAGTTAAAAAACAAAAGCTTGCAGAGGAGTTGCTTGCAGAAATGGAACAGACTCATGGTTTTGACCCACTTGCTATGCCAGATGAATTACCGAAGTATGTAGCACCACGTTTTTCATAAATATTAACTTAACCAATTCTATAACGAATAATAAAAGGCCCATTTTATGGGCCTTTTTATTGACAAGTTAAATAGTTAAGGGTAGTTTGGGATTAATAGGAAGCCATTATAATAAGGAAGGTTCAGTTGTCCTTACCTAGAATAAGTATTTGGCAACGTACCCTAGCAAGGACATTGCTTTTATTGATACTGTTACCAACAGTAGTGTGCTCTGACTCACTTTATAGCCCCATGGAATCTAATTTTGCTAGAGTAAGTAATTTAGATATTAATTTACAAAATCTTGATACCCAACTTCCATATATTGTTGTTGAAGGTCCTGAAGATTTAGGTAGGTTAGCAGCACTTAGATTTATAGAATGGGTTGACGATAATCCATCAGGTGTAGTTAGTTTGCCTGTTGGAAAATCAGCAGAGTATTTTATTAGATATCTTCTTTATTACAAGAAGAGCTGGTCTACTCCAGAAGTGAAAGCTGAAGTTGTATCTCTAGGAATTAAACTAAAAGAATTCCCTAGTATGGAGCAATTGAAGTTAGTTCAAACTCATGAAATATTTCCAATTCCAATTACACATCGAAGAAGTATTAGGAATTTCATTTTAAATTACTATGTTGAGCCTTTAGGAATAAAGTTAGAGAATACCTTGTTAATGCCCGTAGTTGACCGGGGTATATTAAAAAAGAAAGGTATAGATGTAGTTTTTAGGAATTTAGGTAATATTGATTGGGATTTAACTAATAAAAATCCTAAAAATAGTATTGAAAGGTGGCAGAAGCAAGCACTGTTAGAAGCAAATGGTTTTTGTAAAGAATTTGAAGAAACCCTTAAGTCTTGGGGAGGGGTTGATTTATATATTGGTTCTATGGGATATCAAGGAGAGTTAGCTCTAAACGATGTGAACACAAGCTATGATAGTAAGACTAGGCTCGTACATTTAGGAAGTATAACTAGTGCACAAATTGCAAGAGAGTTTGGTGGTATTGAATTTGCAAAAAAATCGATGGGTGTAAGTGTTGGTCTTGCAACTTTATCTTTTAATGAAAATGCAACAGCAATTATTTTAGTTAATGGTGGCGTGAACTCTAAAATAATACGTGATTTTTTAAATAAATCTGAAAATAGTAATATACCTGCAGTTGTATTCAATGCTACAGAAAACACTAAAGTATATTTGTCAGTTAAGGCAAATAATAAACTCCATGATGAATCCGGGGATGTAAGTGTTGATAAGAGCCCAGAAAGATTTGTTAGGACGATAGATAAATTGATTATTGACGTGGCATTACAGAAAGGGGCCACCATATTAGAATTGGATGAAGAAGATATAAAGAATAATATTCATCATGGAGAGAATTTTTTAAAAAAAATAAATTTGCCTTTTAATCGATTGAAACAATCTGTACATAATCGAGTGGTTAATAAAATACAGGCAGGGATGTCTGAAATAAAAGCAAAAAAAATTCTCCATATGGGGGTGTATCATGATGATATAGTACTTGGATATTATCCAATTATGCGTCAGTTATTACGACATAATCAAAATAGCTTTGTATATCTTACATCTGGTGTTAATTCCGTAAGTGATATTCATATTATTTCAGCATTGAGTAGAGTTGATCATCGATGGTTAAATAAATCAAAACACGTGATTTTCAATAAACGTTATTATGAGATCGTAGATGATTTTGCAAGAAGTTATTGGGCTGGAGATCATGAAAATCTTGCTTTGAACGAAACGGTAATAACATTAAAACAGCTATGTAAGATATATGATATTAAGTCTCTTGCAATTTTAAAAGAAACCATTCGTTGGCTCAAAGATGAATACTTTCCGAAAAAACAACCAGGCGATGTTGACTCACCGGCTATTGTAAACTTGAAAAGACTAATGCGAGAAAGCGAAGCTGATAAACTATGGGCTATAAATAATATATGGAGTGGCCAGATTCACCATATGAACTTGCCATTTTACTCGTATGAAAATGTTTTCCATACTATGCCATCTAAAGATGTAGATGTAGACCCATTGATTAAAATTCTTAATAGAAAAAAACCTGACATTATTACTATTCCTGATATTCCTGAGCGCTTTGGATCTGATGCACCATATAAATCAAAGATAATTTTGTCTAATGCTTTACGGTTTAGCGACGTAAATCCTAATACTAAAATACTTACTTATAGGAATTTTGGGTATAAATATCATCTGGCTAGTGTTGATAAAATCATGTTAATTAAAGAAAAAGATATTTCTATGCTTGTGAGTGTTTTTGATAAATGTTTTTCAAGTCAAAGAGAATCGTCTTTTCCCTCTCCATTATATACTGAATCACCAACAGCAACTGTAGCGAATGCTCAACGAGAGCAGTATCAAGAAATAAAATCATTAATCGGTGCTGAGGTGTTGGAAGACTTGGGAGTTGGCGACGCAAAAGCTGCTGTTACAGTGCGGTTCCAATCAATACCAGAATTTAGTAGATATATAAAAAAAATTGAAGATTTATCAAATCTAAAGAGTATCTAACGCTAGCTCTGGTTTTAATTTAAATGCCTTAGCACTTGAATATAGTTCTTGGCGTTGAATATAACTTTTACGACATAGGCTAATATCACTTAAAAGTAAATTGAATTGTTCAAAATCAATAGCTTGTTTGTGATCAACCAAAGAATTACTTGGTGTTGGATGAATATCTATTAACAGACAATTGGCACCTGCAATTACAGCTTGGGCCGTTACATGAGCTATATCACTGATGTTGTGTGTGTCTAAATTATATTCACCAATAGCATGAGAAGGATCTGCGCAGGTTAATAATCCTAACTCTCTTTTCACAACTGGTATATGAGCAAAATCACATATATTTCTGTGTGGAGCTGCATGATATGATTTTAAACCACGTAAACAAAATATAATTTTTTTATTACCTGATTTAGCAATGTATTCACAAGCCTGAACTGATTCAGCAAAACTTATTCCAAATCCTCTTTTGTATAAGACCGGGTGTTCACCTATAGAGCCAACATATTTTAGTAGCTCATAATTTTGCGCATTTCGTGTGCCTATTTGTAAAATTACTCCAGTATTGTAGTTGCCTGTTGTTAGGCAATTTAATATCTCATCAACATGGCGCTCAGATAATACTTCCATCGCAATGGCTTTAATATCGTATTTATCTGCTAGTGAAAAAATATTATTTAGGCAGAGCTTGCCTCGGCCTTGAAAAGTATATGGATTAGTTCTGGGTTTATAAACTCCCATTCTGGCACATTTTATGTTGTGGTAGTTAAGAAGTGCAAAGACTTTTTCAACATTATTACTATTATCTACTGCATTTAATCCAGCAATAATATTTAGTGTATCATTATTAAAGATGACGGAGTTATATACAAACCCTTTCTCATTGCCAGATTTTAATAGTGGGGTTTTATCTTGAACAGGGACAGATTTGATGAATCCTTGTAGGTCGGATAACTTTTTGCTTAATAAGTAATCTAGCGATTCCTTAATCAAAACTCCCTTAGTATTAATGCTGTCTGTTGATATTTCATGTATATCATACGAGCCTAAGAGCTCTTTTAATGTTATATTGGTGTCTTGGTGACAGCTTGTTGAGAAATAGTAAATTTTTGGCATAATTATACGAACTTTCTTTCTCAGTGATTTGTTTAACTCAAAATGTTGTTTCACAGCTAGTGTAACATAATTGTAATTTAACAAGTAACTTTTAAAATGGTTTTTAAATCAGTATCAATAACATGCGGTCTGCGTTATGTACGGGCAAAACGAAACAATAAGTTTGTGTCTTTCATATCATTTGTATCTCTTGCAGGTATTGCTCTTGGAGTAATGGTGTTAATAACCGTTGTTTCGGTTATGAATGGGTTTAGTAAAGAAATACGCGCTAAAATGTTAAGTGTGGCACCACATCTGACAATTGACTCACCTAGAGGTATTCACAATTGGGAACATATACGGAATATAACTCTCGCTTATGACAAAGTTAAAGGTGTTCTCCCATATATAGATGGTGTGGGGATGGTTGTTGGTAGGGGTAATGTTGAAGGGATCCAAGTAAAGGGGATCCAACCTAAATATGTAAACAATGTATTCCCATTAGAGGAGCAATTGGTTCTAGGAGAGCTAAGTTCTATTGATAGTGGTGAATATAATTTACTTATAGGAGATGAGTTAGCCTATAATTTAAAGGTTGGTTTATATGATAAAATTAGCATTATTGCTCCACAGGCACAGGTTACAATTGGTGGCGTTATACCAAGGATCCGGCAATTCACAATTACTGGTATTTTTCATAGCGGAACACCGTTTGATAAACATGGTGCTTTTGTAGGCTTTCAAGATGCAAGTAAGTTATATAAAAAAGATGAATCCGCATCTGGCCTTCAGATTAAACTACATGACGAATTAGATGCACCAGAGTTAAATAAAATTTTTAAAAAAATAGAATCTCTAGAAGAGTATAATATTTATGATTGGACCTCCGTATATTCAGATTTTTTTGATGCGGTCCAAATGGAAAAACGTGTTATGTGGTGCATATTAGTTCTCATTATTGCAGTTGCAGCTTTTAATTTGGTTTCATCAATGGTTATGTTGGTTACTGATAAAAAAGGTGATATAGCTATTTTAAGGACAATTGGTGTTAGTCGAGGTGCTATTTTACGTCTATTTATTTTGACTGGGATGGTAATTGGGGTTTTAGGAACTGTCATTGGCCTTATCTTAGGGTTGATTTTAGCTACAAATGCAGGAGCTCTTGTAAGGTTTATTGAAAGTATATTTCATATAAACTTTGTAGCAGAAAACGTTTATTATATTGGCTATTTGCCTTCTGATATACACCGCTCAGATGTTATTATCATTTGTTTGTCATCATTAATACTTAGTTTTATTGCTACTATATATCCAGCGTATAAAGCGACAAAAATTCATCCTGCAGAGGCATTGAAAAATGAGCGCTAGCAAATCTGTAATATCTTTCAATAATGTTTCAAAAGAATTTATAGACGGTAAAGATCGTTTGCTAGTTTTAAATGAAATTAATTTTAATTTAAATCCGGGTGAGCAAGTAGCAATTGTAGGGAAGTCAGGATCTGGAAAATCTACTCTATTGCAACTTATGAGCGGGTTAGATAGTCCAACAGTTGGTAGTGTATCTTTGATGGGTACTGATTATCAAAAAATGAATGAGAGACAATTGGATTTAGCTAGAAATAAAACTTTAGGGTTTGTATATCAGTTTCACCATCTTTTGCCAGAGTTTACAGCGCTAGAAAATATAATGATGCCTTTATTAGTTAAAGGCGAGACAACAAAAGTGGCAGAGCAGATTGCAGTAGAAATGCTAAATAAGATCGGTTTAGCAGATAGACAAGAACATCCACCAAGTAAATTATCTGGAGGTGAAAAGCAAAGAGTTGCAATTGCAAGGGCAATAATATGTAACCCTGAATGTGTATTTGCTGATGAACCAACTGGGAATTTAGACCCAGAAACAGGAAAAGTAGTTATAGAACTGATTCGAACTGTAAATAAAGTGACAGCAATAGTGATTGTTACTCATGATATAGCATTAGCACAGCAATTTGATAAAATATATAAGATAGAGAATGGCAGATTGTCTCTTAGTGAGTAGAGGCTTTTCGTTCAGCTTTTCTTTTTGCACGCTCTAATTTGCGCTTTTGGCGCTTTAATTTTCTTTCATTCCAGCTTTTGATCGTCATATATCTCCATATGACTTTGATTGTGCAATAGCCAACTATTGAAGATACAAAAGCTAAGACACTGCAACCGACAGCAAAAGGTTGCCAATTGTGACTAAAAAGCCTAATTAACCATTCCATACTTAACTCAAACTTAAATGGTGATGGAGGCGTATCAAGAATAATAGAGCCTAGTTTATATGCTATGTAAAATAACGGCGGCATGGTTATTGGGTTGGTTAACCAAACCAAGGCAATTGAAATTGGTAGGTTAGCTGATAATATTATTGCACCACCTGCAGCTAATAACATTTGAAATGGCACCGGTATCCATGCAAAAAATAACCCAATAGCAAATGCTCTAGAAACTGAAACACGATTAAAATGCCATAAGTTACTGTTATATAGTATTGAACCAAATATAGATAAAGACTTATTGTTTTGTAACTGCTCTTTACTTGGAAGCCATTTCTGGAATCTCTCTTTTAACATGCACAAATACCTTGGAAGAATTTTAGATGACTAAATATATATTTGCGTATTTAGTCGGGTTGTTAGCTCATTATCAAGTTCATATTCAATTAAATAGCATAGTATTAAATTTTGTGCTTATTATAACGGCCAGTGCTCTTATCGCCAAGCGTTATTTTCTGATAAGTACTCAATTAGTCATAATTTTAGTGATGATGCTTGGATATAGCATCTTTGCTTATGCAAGTTTAGCTGTCAAAAATAACTCTTGGCCAGATAATATTTATAAAAATAGGGCAAATATTTTAGTTGATATTGAGCAAAGTACGAATTATTATTCGATAGCTAATGTGCAGAACATTTTCATAGGCAATGAATATCTCAAAAATATTAAAGGTAAAATAAAAATAAAGCATAAATATAAACAAAATCCTGAATTTATTATTGGAGAGTATGTTTGGATTTATGGTCAAATTGAAAGGCCCGATTGGTATAAAAATTCAGGGTGCTTCAATAGCAAAAAATATAATTGGTTAAATGGCATTCAAGCTGAAATAAAGCTGTATGAATCTGCTAAAACAACTAAATTGAAGACGAGTATAAGAAATTATCTGTTAAATACTATAAAGTCACGATATACATATAGTCATATGATGCCAATAGTGCTTGCACTGCTTCTGGGAGATAAAAGTTTAATAGTTGCTGAAGATAAAGAAGTGTTTATTAAAACAGGCACAGCTCATTTAATCGCCATTTCTGGCCTGCATATTGGAATAATTTATATTTTTGCCAACCTCATCGCTATGCGATTTGTAATGCCAGTTATAGCTAATATGATAGGATTAGTTTTTGCAACAATTTATGCTATTGTTGCTGGTTCACACTACTCATGTCAACGGGCATTAATTTTTTTATTTTTGATTGTAATATTGAAGTTGCTAAATCGTGGATATAGCAAATTTCAAATAATTGCAATAGCCTTTATATTGATATCGCTGTCTCAGCCTCTTTGCATTTATGATTATGGCTTTTGGATGTCATTTGTAGCAGTGTTCAGCATAGCGATATTTAATGGTTATAATCAAAAAACAAACATTATTTTGAGGTTGGTATATTTTCAATATACTTTATTCTTACTTTTCCTTCCTATTGGCTTGTGTGGTATTGGCTCACCCTCATATCTTGCTGTGTTGACAAATATTTATGCCGTGCCAGTTTTTTCTATTTTTATTATGCCATTGGTATTTATATTGGGTGCTTTGCTTCTGTGCTCATCTGATTATCTTGCTGATGAAATCTTCAAAGTTATTGATATTGCATTATCTGTTTTAATTACAACGCAAGATTATATTTTAGAACAAACAAAAAAATTTCAACTACCAGAAAGTAACACGGAAGATGTAGGTATTATTATTATTTTCAGTATTTTTTCTTTAAGTATGTTTTTCAAACAGATTGCTTTTAGTCGGGGGCTATTACTCATTACCATGTCAATGATTTGGTTTGGCGGGACGCGAAATAAGGTCGGTTATGGTGATGTGAAAATCAATGTTATTGATGTTGGGCAGGGAACATCTGTACTCATTCAAACTGCAACACGAAATTTATTGTATGATACTGGAACTAAAAAAGCTGGAAAGTATGCTGTAGCCCCTTTTCTTAATAGTCAATTTATACAAAATATTGATGCTCTTGTAGTTAGTCATTGGGACACAGATCATTCTGGTGGCTTACCAGTGCTTAGAGAGAAATTCAAAATTAATGAAGTAATATCTTATGATTTTCGTGATGGTGTGGATAGTTTGTGTAGAAAAAATAAAAGGTGGGAGTGGGATGGAGTTAATTTTGAATTTATATATCCAGCAAGCACCGATCTTAATTTGGTAATAAAAGAAAATAATAGATCGTGTGTACTCAAAGTATCGACAAAAACACAAGGTTTTAGCTTGCTTGGAGATATTGAAGCTAAGGTTGAAAAACAGATTTATAGTGAGAAGACAAACAAACTTGAGTCTGAGAGTATACTTGTTGCTCACCACGGGAGTAAGACTTCAACAAGCACAAACTTGCTTAATAGCCTAAATCCACAATTAGCAATAATAAGCGCTGGGCAAAATAACAGTTATGGTCATCCACATAGTAAAGTAATAGAGAGTTTGCTACTTAAAAATGTTAGAATACGGACGACTGGAGACTGTGGCTTAGTTACAATTGAGTTGTCTGACAAACTTGGCGGTTATACTAGCGCCACCTGCTATGAACACAGTCTGAAAAATAGACCATATAACATCTAGAGTTAAAACAAATGAAACAAAAAGAAGCACTAGCGATTTATATAAGATTGTTCAAAAATCTAAAGCCTTACAAATGGGCATTTGTTTTTTCAATATTAGGTCTAGTATTACTAGCTCTAACAGATGGAATTTTATATAACTCTCTAATACCTGATTTAATTAATGAAGGATTTATCAGTGCAAATCCAAACTTTTTAGTTAATGCTCCTATTTTAATAATATCTTTATTTATGACCAGAGGTTTAGCTACCTTTATAGCCAGTTATTTTATGGCAAAGGTTGGTAGATCTGCCGTTCGTGATTATAGAATTATTTTGCTTGAGAAAATGATGCTCTTGCCTAGTCATTATTTTGAAAATATTCCATCAGGAAATATCATTTCAAAAGTGAATTACGATACTGAACAGGTTGCTCAAGCATTGTCAGGAGCAATATCTGATGCGATACGAGGACTTTTTATTGCAATAGCAATGTTGTCAGTTATGTTTAGTAAAAGTGTTCAGATTACATTATCAATATTAATCGTTGTACCAATATTAGCTATATTTTTGAATTATGTTAGTCGACATTTGCGAAGATATAGTCTTAAAGTTCAAAAAACTATGGGAGACGTAACTAAAGTTACAGGTGAGATTGTTGAAGGTTTTCAGGTTATAAGAGTTTTTTCAGGTCAGGAATATGAAAAGAGAAGAGTAAGGAGCGCGATGTTTGCAAACTTTACTCAAGAAATGAAAATGCATTTAGTCTCAGCTGGAAGTGCCCCTGTGATGCAGTTTATTGGCTCATGTGCCTTAGCTGCTCTAGTTTATATGGCAACAAGTAGTAAATTAAATATGAATGTCGGTGATTTCACTGGGATGTTCGGAGCTACTCTTAGCTTATTAAGACCAATTAAACAGATAGCTTCAGTGAATAGTGTTATCCAAAGAGGCATAGCTGCAGCATCAAGTATATTTGAGTTTATTGATGAAAAAGAAGAAGTTAATGAAGGCACAGAGTCTTTCACTAGAGCTCGTGGTGAAATAAGCATAGAAAATTTATTTTTTAAGTATCCAGGAGCCAACCGAGATTGTTTGTCTAATATAAATGTGACTATTCATCCAGGGCAGACTGCTGCATTTGTTGGAGCCTCTGGCAGTGGCAAGTCATCTTTAGTAAAACTATTACTCCGTTTTTATGATCCTAATGATGGCAGTATTCGTATCGATGGCAAAGATATCAGAGATATAACACTGAAGTCTTTGCGTGAACAGCTTTCTTATGTATCACAAGATTTAGTATTGTTTAATGACTCAATAGCAAATAACATAGCTTATGGTGCTAAACGCAAAGTCTCCAAAGAAGAAATTTATGATGCTGCAGTTGCAGCAAATGTTATAGAGTTTGCAGAGTGCTTGCCCAAGGGGCTTGATACTTCTATTGGTGAAAATGGAACCTTTTTATCTGGTGGGCAGCGACAGCGTATAGCTATCGCAAGAGCAATTATTAAAGATGCACCAATTATTCTATTGGATGAAGCAACATCAGCTTTAGATACAGAATCAGAAAAAGTTATAAAATTAGTATTGGATAATCTACCAAACAATATCACTAAAATAGTTGTTGCACATCGATTATCTACCATAAAGAATGCTGACAAGATATTTGTAGTGTATTCTGGCGGTATAGTTGAAAGTGGAACTCATAATGAACTTTTAGCGAAAAAGGGACACTATGCTAGACTAATTTATTCACAAGAAGAATTAGAACATGCGGAATTATAGAGGTGCTTTAGAGCATTTAATAACAAGCTATTGGTATTTTGACAGCTATACATCCTTGCTTTTCTCACCATTGTCAATCCTCGCATTATTAGTTGTAAAAATTAGAAGATTTATATTAATTAGTTTTTTTCAGCGAAAAGAAGTGCGCCCTGTAGTGATCGTTGTTGGCAACATAACTGTTGGTGGCACAGGCAAGACACCATTAGTAATGTATATCGCGAATTTATTTAGTAATAGAGGGTTCAAGGTTGCCATAGCACTCAGAGGATACGGAAGTGTTAAGCCTATAAAAACAGAATGGATATCAGACTCAGATTCTGATGATGCGTACCTATCTGACGAAGCAAAATTATTTATTAATAATGGGTTTATTGTTGGTATTGGCAAGAATAGACCTGCCGTTATTGAAAAAATAGAAGATAAGCATGCTCCCGATATAATTATTTGTGATGATGGTATGCAGCATTACCAGTTGCATCGCAATCTAGAGATTTGTGTTGTAGATGGTATGCGAGGGTTTGGAAACAATCAAATAATACCATTTGGACCACTTAGAGAAAGTACTGCAAGATTAAAAAGTGTGGATATGATTATTAGTAAGGATAAGCGTTTTGATTCTGCATACTTAATGAAATATAAAGTTTCACGTATTTACTCTATAAAGTATCCAGATTATGACATGCTTATCTATCCGCTACAAAATAGCAAAGTTCATGCTGTTACCGGGATAGGCAATCCTGGGCAATTTTTTTCAATGTTGCGTTCTTTAGATATAAAAATAATTGAGCATGTTTTTCCCGATCATTACAATTTCAGTGAAAATGATTTGATGTTTGATGATGGACTTCCTATTGTTATGACAGAGAAAGATGCAGTAAAGTGCATTGATTTTGGTTTGGACAACTGTTATGTATTATCAATTATGTTAGAAATAGATGAGAAATTCAGCCTGGATCTACTAAATAAATTAGAGGTAATATTAGATGATAAACAGAAAATTACTAGAAATATTAGTGTGCCCAATTTGCAAGGGTAAATTACATTACAAAGAAGTTGAAAAAGAATTGATTTGTAAAAATGATCGCTTAGCTTATCCTATTAGGAATGACATTCCAGTTATGCTTGAGAGTGAGGCTCGTGAGATTGAATTAGATGAGCAATTATAGTTATGAGTTTTAAAATAGTAATACCAGCAAGATTGCACTCTACTAGGTTGCCAGAGAAGATCATAAAGCTAATCGGAGAGAAAACTGTGCTGTGGTATACATGGCAGCAGGCAGTTAAGTCACATGCTGATGAAGTTGTTATTGCAACAGATAATCAGAAAATATATGATATTTGTCATGATTTTGGGGCAAAGGTTGTAATGACTAGTGTTGATCATCCTACTGGCACCGATAGGATTTATGAAGCATGCAAAAAATTTGGTTGGAGTAACGAACAGATAATTGTTAATGTTCAAGGCGATGAACCTTTGATACCTGTTGATTATATCAATATGCTCGCCGAATTATTAATTGAAAACAAAGATGCAGATGTGGCAACTTTAGCTCATAGCATTAGCAATCAAAAAGATAAGCAAGATCCAAATTTAGTAAAGGTTGTATTTGATAAGTGGCATAATGCAATATATTTTTCACGATGCCAAATTCCCTATAATGGTAAAGAATTTTTTGGTCATATTGGAATATATGCATATCGAGTAAATGCAATAAAGGGTTTTGTTGAAAATTCTACAGGAGTGCTTGAAGCGAGTGAAAGCCTAGAGCAGCTTAGATTTTTAGAAAATGGTTATTCTATCAAGATTGGCATGGTGCAAGGACGTGCTCCAATAGGTGTAAACACTGAGTATGATTATATTAAAGTAAAGGAAATTTTGGAGGAAGGGATTTAGTAATGCCAAATAGTTTATGTAAGATACTTTTTGTTTGTTCGGGTAATATATGTCGTTCACCTACAGCTGAGGGTGTGTTTGAACACTTAATTGTTGAAGGGGGAATAGATGATAAGTTTATGATTGATTCAGCAGGAACCCATGGATATCATTCAGGAGGTAGTCCTGATCCTAGATCTACATCAACAGCATTAGAACATGGAATTGATCTTTCATCACAAAAATCTAGAAAAGTACATGAAGTTGATTTTGAAATTTTTGATTACATTGTTGCTATGGATAGGAGTAACTATGTTAATTTATTAGATATCTGTCCAAAAGAATACCAATACAAAGTAACTATGTTGTTAGAGCATCTAAAAGATAGTGAGCTAATTGAGGTGCCAGATCCTTATCATTTTAGCGAAAATGGCTTTGAAGATGTATTTAACATAGTATATTCAGGGTGTGTTGGCTTACTCGGAAAAGTTAAATAAAACGCATTCGACTGTGTTTTTTCCGGTAAAATTGGAAATTTATCCTTAAATTATCTATGTTCAAATATATAAGAGCATCGCAAGAGGTAATTAAGGATGACAACTAGTGCAATAGAAACCTTTGAACTTTCCCAAAAATTATTTTCCAATTTATTTCAAAAAATTAAAACTTCAATTATAGGTTCTGATTTCTCACACAAAAATGAAGTGATTATTATAGGTGTATCTGAAGGGCATACATCTTTAATTTTACAGTTATTTTTAGCAAAAATTGCGTTAGCATTGGATTATGAATTATTACTACCATATGATTTTGAAAAATTACTTAAAATGGAAACAGATGTAAAAAGAGGGGTTATTAATAGTCCGCAACATCAATTAGTGAAAATTCTATTAGATTGTAATATAAAATATAAACCTGCTTTTTTAATACCTAATGATGACAAGCCACTAACTGTATCAAGAACTATGAAAGATAGTGAATTTGCTGTGGCTGCAGCTAAACAGTCGCGATATATAGATGAACAAAATATTACAACAGAGAAAATATGCAACGGAGAGCTGCTGAATAGAAGGAATGTATTATGTATAGTACCTGAAACTCATATGCTTGGGGTTAAAAGAAGGTTGCAAGGTCATGCGATAATAAGAGAATTATATCTAGATTCTAAAGTTGAGGAATTAGTAGAGGAAGTACGGGGTGGTTCTAGTATAACAGGTCTTGACATTAGTGCTGTTGAGGGTGATGCAAGCCCTTCTGGTGGAGCAGGTTTAAGTCGTAGTGAAGCGACATCATTAGTTGATGGTACAGATAATACATCTAGATTTTTAGAATCTGGGTTAATGACATCATCTTTAAATGATAAGTTAATAAGATTAGAAGACTGTTGTATAGCGATTGCTAGACGCCATGGTCCAGGAGGTGCTGTAGTAAAGCTAGGAAAAAATAGTATACAACAAGTAAAAGAACACTGGTTTATTGCTGCAGAAATGGCTTATAAGCGGAGATATCCACATACTTTACCAGAATCAGTGCTAGATCATAATGCATATCATGAACTGGGTAACAGTAAAGCATGTGAGCTTGATTCAATTTATTATAATTTATGTTTACCTGGTTCAAGTTGTTCTGTGCAAATTTCCAACAAATTAGATCCATTCTTGACAATAGTTGTTAGTGATGATGAGCGTGATAACAAAATGTTTCAAATTACTATTCATGCTACAGCTTTAGCAGACATAGAGTTAAGTTCGATAAATACATTTGTTAGTAATTGTGAAGCTAATGCAGTTTCAATGGCTATAGTAGATTTTTCAACTATAAAAGAATTAAATAGTGAATTGATTGAAAATATAGAGAGTGTTAGAAGGGCATTACGTGAATCTAATGTAAATACATTTTGCATTTCTGGTGCGGGAAGATTTAAGTCAAAAATAGGGATGAAGCTTGAAAGTTTTGCTAAAACACCAAATTTAGGTATGGGGTTAGAGCAATTAGCTGTTTGGGTTATTAACGCACCCTTAAATAATATACATCCTGTATATCAAATTAAACCAATAGATTTTCTGTTTTGTTTGGAGGGAATATCATCATCGATAATTAATGTTATTATTGCTAAGGAATGTGTTAAAGCAAGGTTGAAAGATCTATATGATAGTTGTCATAGAGATAGGTTTCATTATCATCAGGCGTATTCGTTAAGAATAAAAGATGCAATAGTTACTAATAGCTGCATGAAAGGAGCTCAAAATTATGCCTTTAGTTTGCTTGGAATTAATGTTCAAGTGTTAAGTAATTCATCAGAGGTGGCTCGCCCAGAAGGAATGACATCTTCATACCTTCGAGGTTATGAAAAATCTATAGAAGAAGAGAGCAAAGCTGGGCGGTTACAAATCACAGGTTATAAGCATTTATGTAGGACAAATAGACCTAGGCAAAAGCTACTTTGCTAATAGTATTATTGGAACTAAAAAAATCATTCTTAGTCTCCTTTAGTAATCCGATTAAATGTTCAAGATCTGACTCTAGATTAGAGCAATGTGACTGCTCCAGCTCAAGAGCTGCATTAATATCATTTAGCTCATCCTCAAGGAGAGATATTTGCATTTGCTGCTTTTCAATTTTAAGAGATAGCTTGGAAAGAGATTGTTTAGACATTTTTATATTCTCAAAGTGGTTGGTTGTTACATTATAATGCCAGCAATCTATTTCTTCCGGTAGGGATAAAGATCCTAATACTACGTCAGACAATTGCCATAAGTTTGTAAGCATATTAATAAGGTCAAAGCCTTGATAGTAAACACTTACAGCCATACTATGTTAATATGATTGACACGCTGTCTAGGAAAGTTAGTTATGCTTAAAACAATTAATTTGCTTGTTTTGCCCGGGGATGGAGTTGGTCCTGAGGTTGTAAGTGAAGCTCTAAAATTACTCGATATTATCTCTAGTAATACCTCATATAGATTCAATTTATTGCATTCAGATATTGGAGGGTGCTGCATAGACAAGATCGGTGTGCCAATAATGCCAGATATTAAGAAACTACTGAGTGGAGTTGATGCCGTATTATTAGGTGCTGTTGGAGGTCTTAAGTGGGATAAGGTGGATAAGGAAATTCGCCCTGAAAAAGGATTGTTACAACTGCGAGAGTCTTTATGTGCTTTTGCCAACTATAGACCAGCTATTTTAAATGCATCTTTAGCTCATGCATCTAGTTTAAAAGAATACTTAGTTAAAGATTTAGATATTTTGATTATAAGAGAATTAGTTTCAGGCATTTATTTTGGTGAGCCAAGAGGTATAGAAATAAATGAACATGGTATAAAAAGAGCTTTTAATACTATGGCATATAATGAAACTGAGATTGCGCGCATCGGTCACTTGGCCTTTAAGGCTGCTAGGTTGCGTGGAAATAAGTTATGTTCAGTAGATAAAGCTAATGTCCTTGAAGTGTCAATGTTGTGGCGGGAAATAATAGATGAAATATCTGTAAATTATCCTGATGTTGAACTAGAACATATGTATGTTGATAATGCAGCGATGCAGTTAGTTAAAAACCCCAAAAAATTTGATGTTATAGTTACTGGAAATTTATTTGGTGATATATTGTCTGATTGTGCTGCAATGTTAACTGGATCTATTGGTATGTTGCCTTCTGCATCACTAAATGAAGAAGGTGTTGGTATTTATGAACCCGTACATGGCTCTGCTCCAGATATAGCTGGTAAGGGAGTTGCAAATCCTATGGCAATGATATTATCTATAGCCATGATGTTTGAGTTTTCTCTTAATGATAATGTGTTGAGCAGATTAATAAAGCTGTCAGTTGCAAAAGTATTAGAGCAGGGCTATCGAACAGCGGATTTGTGTGAGTTAAATTACGAGAAAAAAGTTAGCACTGTTGAAATGGGAAATTTAGTCGCTAATGCCGTTCAAGATGAATTGGTAGATAGTAAATATTAAGGTAGAAATAATGAAGAAATTTAATGTTGCGGTTATTGGTGCTACAGGTGCTGTCGGTGAGTCAATTTTTGAAATTTTAGAACAACGTGATTTCCCAATTGAAAATTTATATCCGTTAGCTAGTAGTCGTTCTATTGATAAAACTATCATGTACAAACAGCACAATTTTCAAGTTGAGGATATTGCTAACTTCGATTTTGCTCTTGCTGATATAGCATTATTTTCTGCAGGCTCAGAAGTTTCAGCTAAATATGCCCCAATTGCTAGCTCTAAAGGTTGTGTTGTTATAGACAATACGTCTTGCTTTAGGTATGAAGATGACATTCCTTTGGTTGTTCCTGAGGTGAATCCTGAAGATATTGAAGGTTATAGCTCAAGAAATATAATAGCTAATCCAAATTGCTCAACAATTCAAATGTTAGTAGCTTTGGCTCCATTGCATCGGAAATGGAAACTTAAAGAAATAGTTGTATCAACTTACCAGTCTGTATCTGGAGCTGGGAAAAGCGCTGTTTCACAGTTGGTATCTCAGACACACAAGCTATTAAGTGGTAGCCCTGTTGATGCGGATGATTTTCCACGACAAATAGCTTTTAATGTGATCCCACAAATAGATGTATGGCAAGATAATGGGTATAGTAAAGAAGAAATGAAAATGGTTTGGGAGACGAGGAAAATTCTTAAAGATAATAACGTTATCGTAAACCCAACAACAGTACGAGTGCCAACGTGTTATGGTCATGCTGAGTCCATACATATTAAATTTGCAGTTAACGTAAATGTAAATAACATAGTAGATGAATTAAAAGCAGCACAAGGTTTAGAAGTATTTGATGAACAGGAAGATTACCCAACACCTTTTGAACATGGTTCTGGAACAGATCTCGTTGCTGTGGGGAGAATTAGACAAGCTATAGATTTGAATGATGGTATAAACATGTGGGTAGTAGCTGACAATGTTAGGAAGGGAGCTGCTCTGAATTCTGTACAAATTGCTGAAATATTGGCAAATAAATATTTGTAGTACAACTAGAACTATAAGTTAAGCTATAATAGCCTATAGCCATGGAAGTTTTTGCGCGATGCAAGGAGATATGCGTGATATTTAAGATTATCAATCAATTAAGGCATTTTTTATTTTTTATAATGCTGTCTATTAGCTCTAGTGTATTTGCTGCAGGCTTTGGCCAGCTTCAAGTATATTCATACTTAAATGAGACTCTATCTGCAGAAATTAAACTCTTTGGTGTGGACTCTTTTTCTAATAGTCAAGTTATTGCAAGCCTGGCGTCTCCAGAGAGTTTTGCCCAGGCAAAGATAGCCAGGCCATTCTATTTGACAAAGCTAGATTTCGAAGTAATTAGGACTAAAGAGCATGGCTCTTATGTCTACTTATCTAGTCGGCATCCGATGCAACAGCCTATGGTTGAATTTTTAATCAATTTACATTGGCCTGATGGGCAGATTGTAAGAGATTTCACTATATTGTTGGATCCTGTTCCACCAAACTTAGTGGCATCTAATCGTAAAGTTCCTATTACTCAATATGGTCCTGGGGCAAACCCAGCTAAATATAGGCCACTGCCTAGTCATAGTAAACCAGAAGTTTATGTTGATAAGACAAAAGCTAATGTTTCACAAAAAATAGTTAATAGTATTCAAGATGTTGGTGACAATAACACAGTTAAACCAGAGACTGTTTATGATATGGATGAGACAAATATGTCATCTCTAATGGCTATGTCCGATGTTTCTGATGACGATAGCGTGATGACAAATCAAGGTAAAATTGAAAAATTTGCTATGGAAGCGCAACAAGAAGAAATGCCAGTAAATACTATCCATGATTCTCAACCTATGTCAGTTAAAAATAACAGCAAGCCTAAAGTCGCTGGAGCAGACAATTCATCACAAATGAACATGGGCTCGAAACAAACGACGGCTACAGAAGGGCAACATTTTGAAAAAACTGAAGTTAAATTACTAAAAACAGCTTCTACTGTTTCAGGGATGCTTGATAAAGTTGATGAAAAATCAAAATCTTCCATAGGTAAATTGTTTAGCGCAGTTATCTGGATGGTAATACCACTTTTGGCGATAGTATTTATTTACCTTAATATTAGAAGACAGAAGAATAAAGCATTGAAGGATACAGATAGCAATAGTCCTGAGGATACAGCTGCAGACAATGATTCTAGTGATTCTAGTGACTCTAGTGATTCTAGTGATTCTAGTGAAGTAGGTGATGAAGAACCAGAGTTCTTAGGTGATGAATTGGAAGATGAAAGTGTAGATGATGATGATTTTTCTGTTAAAATGCAGTTAGCTAAACAATACATCGAAGTTGGTGAAAATGATAGCGCTATTGAAATACTACAAGAGCTTTTAGTTCTTGGTGATGAAAAAATACAAGATGAAGCAAAAGATTTGCTTGATGATCTCTAGGTAAACTGAGAAGTCTTGAGCCATTGTTCATCTGGATAATATGCAATTAAGAGAGTGTTTGAGTAAATATAATTCATTATATCATTACCAATTGTTGGATCGAGGCTGAAGCATCCCAAGCTTCTCCCTAACCTTCCATTAGCCTTTAAAAAGTTTCTAGATGCATAGGAAGCAGAATGCATTATTATGCCTCTGGTCTGTGCATTAGAATTAAATTCTGGCTCTAGACCTTCTAACACTATAGATGTTCCATGTTGGCCCTGATATTTACCTTTGGTCAAATAGACACCAAGAGATGATTGATGGCTGTTAGGCTTATTAGAAAAATGAGAGGAATTTAAAAATCCAGAGTTTTTACCGTGGGCGACCCAAGTATTAAAAATTATTTTTTTAGTTTTGGTATCAATAACCCAAAGTCTTTTTTGAGTTGATGGTTTAGAAAAATCAATAACTGTAACTACTGTCTTGGCTTCAATGCCAAGTTTTTTTTCAACCTTTTTGAGGGCATTTTTAGCAATCATTAATACGTGTCTATCAAGTTCTTCAATGGGTTCTTGATTTATAGATGTAGATGCATATGCAGAGCAAAATAGTAAAAATGAGACTGCACATATGCTTATTTTTAAAAAAAAATTATTTAAATTCATATAATGCTAACTAATTAACTATTAAAATAATAGTGGCCATTGTACATTCTATACTGAAAATATCAATTAAAAACTTATTCAAGCATCATATTTTGTTAATTAACTAGGTTTCTAATGTGTAATAAATGTTGTGTTAAATAACTAGTTTTGATTGATGTTTAATCTTCATTTGAGTAGAATTAGTGTTCTAGAAAACAAGTATCTAACTTAAATGAAGAATAAAGCTTTTTATATTGAGTATGCAGGGACAGGCTATCACGGCTGGCAGTCACAAAAGACAGGTATTGCTTCAGTTCAAACTGAAGTAGAAAAGGCTGTTTCTGTTGTAGCATCACAAGCAATATCTGTTGTTTGCGCTGGGAGAACTGATGCTGGCGTACATGCTTTGGCTCAAGTTGTAAACTGTCGTGTTCCAGACAATTACTCTGAAACTGCCTGGACTCTTGGAGTTAACTCAAACTTACCTAAAGATATCAGGATTATTGCTCAGTATGACGTCAACAATGAGTTCAATGCCAGATATAGCGCAGAGAGTAGATACTATTGCTACGTTATTTATAACAATAGGATCCGGCCTGGATTATTTAGTGATCGAGTTAGTTGGTATTATAAAAAAATTGATACAGAGAAGATGTTACGTGCTGCAAAAAAATTAGTTGGTCGGCATGACTTCACTAGCTTTAGGTCATCTAGCTGTCAAAGTAAGACCGCGATAAGGACTATAAAATATATTAATATACGCAAGTATGATGATGATCATATTATTGTGGATATAGAGGCAAATGCTTTTTTGCATAACATGGTTCGAAACATAATTGGAACATTGGTCGAAATAGCTACAAAGGATGAACTTCTTGTAGAGAGTATAACAGAGATTTTAGATGCAAAAAACAGAACTGCTGCTGGGCATACAGCACCAGCAGCAGGATTATATTTTGCAGGGGTAAGATACCCAAAATATTTTAATTTACCATTTATAGCCAACAAGGCTTGGTTTGTGGAGTCAATAAATGAACTGGTTTAAAAAATTAATTCCCTCAAAAATAAGAACTTTTGAAAGTAAAAGAAATGTTCCTGAAGGATTGTGGACAAAATGTCCCCAATGTCAGTCATTTTTAATAAGTGGTGAACTTGAACATAATAAATTCGTTTGCCCAAAATGTTCACATCATTTGAGAATAACAGCACGTCAACGGTTAGATGTTTTCCTTGATAAAGATAATAGGCATGAAATTGCAGCTGACCTTGAACCTATAGATAGACTTAAGTTTAAAGATACTAAAAAATATAAAGATAGATTGTCTATGGCACAGAAGAAAACTGGTGAACGAGATGCATTAATAGTAATGAAAGGTAAGTTAAATAGTATAGATGTTATGGTTTGTGCATTTGACTTCTTTTTTATTGGTGGTTCGATGGGCACGGTTGTTGGTGAGAAATTTGTTAGAGCTGCAGAAATTTGTATGGAGCAAAAAATACCTTTAATTTGCTTTGCAACTAGCGGTGGGGCAAGAATGCAAGAATCCCTATTTTCATTAATGCAAATGACAAAAACAAGTGCTGCAATTGCCAAGTTGAATGATGCTAAGATACCATATATTTCAGTGTTGGTAGATCCATGTACTGGCGGGGTCTCGGCTAGCCTTGCAATGCTAGGAGATGTTAACATTGCAGAGCCTAGAGCGCTGATCGGTTTTGCTGGACCTAGAGTTATACAACAGACTGTTAGGGAAAGTTTGCCTGAGGGGTTTCAAAAGAGTGAGTTTCTTTTAGAGAAAGGGGCTATAGACCTAATTTGTGATAGGAGGCATTTGCGAGATTGTATATATAATATTCTCTCGATGCTCCTAAATAAGTAGTTAAGAGGTAGACAATGGATGTACAAGATTTAAGCTCATGGATTGAATACTTAGAGCGCCCTGATAATTGTAAGATTGAATTAAGCTTAGATAGAGTTCTACAAGTTGCATATAAACTTAATGTTACCTCTTTTTCATGCCCTGTGGTTACAGTAGCAGGTACGAATGGTAAGGGTAGTTGTGTTGCAACTCTTGAAGCAATTGGGGGTGCTTTAAATAAGCGTGTTGGTGTCTTTACTTCTCCTCATATGCATCATTTTCTTGAGCGAATACGTATTAACAATGAAAATGTAGAAGGCCATGAAGTGTGCTCAGCATTGCAGAAAGTTCATACAACAGCTGAGTCAATTAATATAAAACTAACTTACTTTGAGTATGTAACCATGGCCGCTCTGGTTATTTTCAAACAAATGGAATTAGATCTTATTATTCTTGAAGTTGGTCTTGGTGGTAGATTAGACGCTGTTAATGTCGTTGATAATACAGTTGGAATTATTACCAGTATAAGTAAAGACCACAGTACTTTTCTCGGTGATACGTTAGATGAAATTGCTCGAGAGAAGGCCGGTATTTTGCGCAAAGGCTCATGGGCAATCTTTAACGAATTTGAAAATTCAGTAAAAACATTGAAATCTGTAGCAAAAAATGTTGGGAGTGGATTGTATACTTTAGGCAAAGATTTTTCTATTAATGAAGATTCTGAGAATTGGAATTGGACAAATGGTAGAGATAGTTTGCTGAATTTACCCTTAACGGACTTTCCTGTTCAAAATGCAGCTATGGCTGTGACTGCGAGTTATTTGCTTTATGGTGAGCAAATAACCTCGAGTTTAATTAATAAAGTTTTGAGTGAAGTATTTGTTTTGGGTCGATACAATAAGATTATTGTAAATGATGCAAAATTTATACTTGATGTCGCTCATAATACCGCTGGGGCAAGTTGGTTGCTACAAAAAGTATTAAGCCAAAATACACAGGGTGAAATTCGAGTAATATTTCAGTCTTCAGCAAGAAAAGAATGGAATAGCATAATTAAAATGTGGAAGAAAAATGTCAATAAGTGGTATTTTATTAACACAAATAATAAAGATTTAACTAGCTCTTCGGAACTGTCAGCTGAACTAGAGTCCAATAATTATACAATTGTTGATAACTGTAACAAAGCTATAGAACTATCGGCATCTGAGTCAGCAGAAAAAGATGTAACGGTAATTTTTGGATCTTTTCATATAGTTGGCTTATGTTTGAAAGAAACCGAGAGTTTAATGGTATAGGGAATATATATGAGTTGGGTTGATTTAGCTGTAATTGGTGTTGTGCTGGTTTCAACATTGATTGGTATCTATCGAGGATTTGTTAAAGAGATACTGACCTTAATTAGTTGGGCTACGGCTATAACTTTAGCGTATAATTTTTATCATTTAATTGATCCTTATATTGAATTTATTACTATTCCTTTGATTCGTTCACTTGTTGCAGGTTTCATTATTTTACTTGCGGTTTTGGTGGTTTTGTCAGTAGTTAATTTTATTATTTCAAAGTCATTAAGTGCTATTGGCTTCAAATGGTTTGATCGAAGCTTAGGTGCAGGGTTTGGTTTTGCGCGTGCGTTACTGGTCATGTCTATTGCAATAATACTAATATCACCACAAAGTGATATTAGTATTAGTAAAGATAATGCTTCTTTAGTGAATAAAAATAATAATTGGAAAAAAGATTCAATATTATACCCACGTGTTGAAGATGTAGCATTTTCACTACATAAACAATTGCCTAAAAATTGGGTGCAAAAAATCACAAATTATTTACTGTAACCAGGTAATGAATCCATATCCCACTAGACAGCAGTCCTTCTATATGCATTTTAAAAAGATGTTTAGGCAAGTTAAATAAAAGTTTTCTTGATAATCTACCTGTATTATACTTTCAATATCTTATATGGAACTTAAGGTGATTGTCGTATGTGCGGTGTTATGGGAATAATCGGGGATAGTCAGGCGAATGTACTTTTGTATGAAGGCTTGAATATATTACAGCATCGTGGCCAAGACTCATCAGGAATCGTAACATTTGAATCTGGGAATTTTTATACTGAAAAAGGTCATGGTTTAGTAAAAGATGTATTTAGTGGGGATACATTAACAAAATTAATTGGTAGCCAGGGAATTGGTCATGTAAGATATCCTACATCAGGAAAGTATTCAGTACAGGAAGCTCATCCTATATACGTTAACACTCCTCTTGGTATTTATTTATCGTATAACGGTAACCTTACCAATACAACAGAGTTGAAAACAACCTTACTAAATAAACATCATCGGCATATAAACTCATATAGTGATTCAGAAGTTTTAATTAATGTTTTTGCGAGTGCACTACAAAAAAATATAGAAAGTGGAATTGAAACTCAAAAGGCAATTTTTCTTGCTGTAGATGAGGTCCATGATCGATGCACAGGTGCTTATGCTGTGATAATGCTTATCGCGGGGCATGGTTTACTGGCATTTAGAGACCCTAATGGGATTCGGCCATTAGAGTATGGAACTAAAAATGGAGCATATGTGGTTGCATCAGAAGATATAGCTATACATTCAGTAAATTATAATTTTGTATCTAGTGTACAGCCAGGAGAGGCTATTCTCTTTAAAAGCTCTGGAGGAATTGCTAAATCAAAGTATGCTAAAAGTCTATCTTTACCAAAAACATGTTTATTTGAATATATTTATTTCGCACGTCCAGATTCAAAAATAGACGGAGTATCTGTTTATGAATTCAGATGTAAGCTGGGCAAATTGCTAGCCAAACAAATAAGAGCTAAAGGCCTAGATAACAAAATTGATGCAATAGTTCCCGTACCAGAAACTAGTAGGCATTCTGCGTTAGCTTTATCTCAAGAATTAGGAATTCCTTATAAAGAAGGATTAGTGAAAAATAGGTATGTAGGTCGAACTTTCATAATGCCTGGTAAAAAAACACGAAAAAATTCAGTGCGCAGAAAACTTGCACCATTGACAGAAGTGTTCAAAAATAAATCTATACTTTTGGTTGATGATTCAATTGTTAGAGGGACAACCTCAAGAGAAATTATTAAGATGATAAAAAGTATTGGAGCAACTAGGGTTTTCTTTGCCTCAATCGCTCCAGCTATACGATATCCGAATGTATATGGTATAGATATTCCTGATGCTAATACTTTGTTTGCAAAAAAATACAATTTAGAACAGATGAAATGTGAACTTGGTGTTGATGAATTGATTTTTCAAAACTATGAAGATGTCCTGCAATTGTTAGAGCAATATAGTGATTGCTTATCTGGCGCAGAGAGTTCAATGTTTACAGGAGAATATATCTCCGGCAATATTAGTACTAAATATTTACAAGTTCTTTCTAAGGAGCGTTCAGAGCATGAGCAAGAAAAAGCTCTTAAAGATGAAGGTTTGAATCATAGTGACTTAGTTATAAATTCCTAATTAATAAAGTTTTTTTGGTAATCAAATTCATTGGTTTTTAAGCCTTTAGGAAATTTGTTAGCATATTTTTTATTTTCTTGTACAGTAGTATTGCTAATTTGAGTATGTACTGCTATCTGTAGATTATGATTGTTAGTGTTTATTGCATACTCTTGTAATTCAGATAAAGCTTTTGGATCATAACCTGCCCTATAAATGTAATCCATAGATGATTTATCTATAGTGTTTTTATGTTGTAATTTAGCAATAATTTGTCCTAATACTGCAGCGAGTTGTGCCTCAGATTTTAATTGTCTTAAATACCCCTTACTAATAATTATTTTATTGTAATTTCTTATTTGCAAAATAACATCGTTGCTGGATGATAATGTAATAACAAATTTAGTACTTGGATCATCGCTAACAATAGCAATTTTTTTACCAACACGTTGTACATATTCTTCTTGTTGGGCTTTACTCATTTGTGGGATGGATTTTCTGATTTTATGTAATGAATGCTTGTAGGTGGAATTAGGGCTTTGTGATGCAATGATTTCATTGTTTTCTGTTTGTGTTAAGGTCACATTATTTGTACAAGAGCATAGAAATAACCCTAACACCACAATATATATTTTTTTTAGCTTCATAGGTCGCACCTGCTAGCCGTTAACTATACTGAATATAGCACTTAAGGCCTATTATTATGACACTATTCCTCTAATATGATGTAAAATTAATAGTATTCGCGTAGATAGTAATAAACTGTAAAAGCTAAGGAATTATGATTGTGCAAATTTCCTATATAAATAATGATGAGAAGCAAGTATCGATAAATAGATTACTGGCACACATTGATAAAAACTATAAAAATAATGATAAAAATCTTTTGGAAGAATTTGTCAAATATTATTATTGTGCAATATCAGCTGAAGATATGAATGAGCGTGGGATCCATGATTTATATGGTTCTCTAGTTTCTCATTGGCAATTATTAATAAATAAAGACTCAAGTGAAAGAATAGTAAAAGTATATAACCCTTCTTTTGAAGTGCATGGCTGGCAATCAAGTAGAACGGTAGTTGAAATTGCTATTCCAAGTCTTCCATTCGTATTATCATCATTGAAGATTTTGATAACCAGGTTAGAGCATTATATGTATTTAGTGATAAATGCTGGCAACCTATCAATTGTTAGGAATAAAAGTAATGCTATTGTTAACTTTAATGCTAAGGCTAAAAAGGAACAGACAGAGTCTTTTGAAACAGTTGTTTATATGGAAATTGAGAGGCAAAGTGATGAAAAGTCATTAGAGATAATATCGCTACAAATAAAATCACTGCTTGAAGATATAGATTTAATATCTGCTGATTGGAAGCAAATGACAGACACTTTAGACTCTGTTATAAAGGAAGCTAAAGTTTACGGGACATTTGATCCTGATTATAAAGAAAAAATTGCTTTTTTAAATTGGTTGAAAGAAAATAATTTTACTTTTTTGGGATACTCAAAATATAATGTAATCAAAGCTGAGGATGGTATTGAATTAAAGCAAGAAAATGCGACCAAAATGGGAATAATTAGAAGCAATAATCATTGCCATGAGTACTCAATATCTGATTTACCCCTAGATATACAAAATATTTATTTGTCATCAAGCCTTCTGATTTTAGGGAAAACTAATTTTTTATCAATAGTTCATAGACCAGTATATACCGACTATATAACATTGAAAATATTTGATAAGACAGGAAATGTAATAGGGGAACATCGCTTCGTTGGCCTGTATACTTCTTCTGCATATAACAATAGCACTCTGCAGATACCTTGGATAAAGACCAAGGTAAATAGAATTTGTGAAATGTCTATGCAAAGTGGCCAAATTAGACAAAAGAATACGCTGGTGAATTTATTGGACACTATGCCAAGAGATGATATGTTTCATGCCAGTGAAAAAGAACTACAACAAGTAGCTGTTGGTATATACCAAATGCAAGAGCGACCTAATTTACGATTCTTTATAAGAAAGGATGTTTTTGGAGCCTTTTTTTCCTGCTTGGTGTATGTTCCTAGGGAACGTTTTAATTCTGAACTTAGAGAGCAAATTCAAAATGTATTAGTTGAATCTTTAGGTGGGCATTCAGTAACATTCTTTACACATTTTTCCGAGTCAATTTTAGCAAGGATTCACTTTATAATTCGCGTATCAAAAATAAGCGATATAAAAATAAACCCAAGTCTTATTGAACAAAAGCTTATCGATACGGCAAGAACTTGGCAAGATGATTTAAAAGAAGTTTTATTCAGTCATTATGGTGAAGAAGATGGTAATGAATTATATAGGCGTTATTCAAAAGCCTTTCCGGCATCATATAAAGAGAATTTTTCCAGTCTAATTGCAATGATTGACATCGGTCATATTGAAAGGATGATCAAGAATAAAATGGTTCTTGATATGAGTTTATATAAACCGATTGAAGGCAGTGATGAATTCTTTCGTTTTAAGTTATTTCATGATTCAAAACCAATAATTTTGTCAGATGTAGTTCCCATGCTTGAAAATCTCGGTGTGCGGATATTAAATGAAAGACCATATAAAGTTAGAAAACAAAGAGCTAATGGTGTTTGGATAAATGATTATAAGTTATCCCAGAATGGGTACCAAATTAACAATCCACTAGATCTTAAAGATAAGTTTCAGGATGCCTTCAGAGCTGTTTGGGAAGGTCGTGCTGAGAATGATGGATTTAATAAATTAGTGTTGATAGCTGGAATCAGTTGGGAAGAAGCTAGTATGATTCGTGCTTATTATAAATATTTATGGCAAGCAGGTTTAACATTCAGTCAAACTTATGTTGAAGAAGCTTTATGTAAAAACATAAAAATAGTAAAAAAACTAATCGAGCTATTTACTGCAAGATTTGACCCTGACAGTTATGTTGATGAAAAACATCAAAATAATATTGTTGCTGAAATTAAAGAATTATTAGATGAAGTTACTAGTTTAAATGAAGATACTATAATTCAAAGATATGTTGAGGTGATGCTTGCAACCGTACGGTGTAGTTATTTTCAAAAGGATAACGATGGAAACAGAAAGCCATATTTGTCATTTAAATTTAATTCACAAATAATTTCTTTCCTACCTAAACCAAAACCATTATTTGAAATATTTGTTTATTCACCTAGGTCTGAAGGTGTACATTTACGTGGAGCTAAAGTGGCTCGTGGAGGCCTTAGGTGGTCAGATAGGCATGAAGACTTTAGAACTGAAGTTTTAGGACTAATGAAAGCACAACAAGTTAAAAATTCAGTCATTGTACCATTAGGTGCAAAAGGTGGTTTTGTGGTTAAAAATCTTGACCAATATAAAACCAGAGAAGAACAAATGAAAGAGGTTATATCCTGTTATCAATCCTTTATTAGAGGTCTTCTAGATTTAACTGACAATAGAATACGAGATTCCATTTCTAAACCTGAGCAATTAGTTACTTATGATGCTGATGATTCATATTTAGTTGTTGCAGCTGATAAAGGGACAGCTACTTTTTCTGATATTGCTAATGAAATTGCTATTGAATATGGCTTCTGGTTAGGAGATGCTTTTGCATCTGGTGGTTCTGCAGGTTACGATCATAAAAAAATGGGGATTACTGCTAGGGGAGCTTGGGAGTCTGTAAAAAAACACTTCTTAACAATTGGAATTGATACTCAAGAAGAACCATTTACAGTTATTGGTGTTGGAGACATGGCCGGAGATGTTTTTGGCAACGGCATGTTATTATCTGAGCATATAAAGTTAATAGCAACATTTAACCATATGCATATTTTTGTAGACCCAGATCCTGATCCTAGTACATCATTTGCTGAGCGTAAAAGATTATTTGAATTGCCTAGATCATCCTGGAGTGATTATGATCCGAAAATATTATCTAAAGGTGCAAAGATTTTCGATAGAAATGCAAAATTCTTAACTTTGAACAAAGAGATAAAAGAATTATTTCATATTAAAGAAAATACTATTATTCCTGATGAGTTTATTAAAGTAATATTGAAATCAAAAATAGACTTGTTTTGGAACGGAGGTATTGGAACGTTTGTAAAATCCAGCGCGGAGACTCATGCAGATGTTGGAGATAGGAATAATGACAATATTAGGATAAATGCTACAGAGTTTAGAGTTAAGGTTGTTGGCGAGGGGGGTAACTTAGGACTTACTCAATTAGCTAGAATTGAATATGCTCTACAGGGAGGTATATTAAACACTGATGCTATTGATAACTCGGCTGGGGTTAATTGTTCTGACACAGAAGTCAATATCAAAATTTTAGTCGATGATATTGTTCGATCTGGAGAAATGACTTCAAAACAACGAAATAGATTATTAGTGGATATGACCACTGAAGTATCAGAAATTGTATTAGATAGTAATAGAAGACAAAATGAAGCTATTAGCATGACCGTCTTTCGTGGAGCTCAGGATATAGAAATGCACTACAGACTGATTAACCAGCTAGAACGTGAGAAAAGGCTAGATCGTGAGCTAGAGTTTTTACCTACAGAAGAAACCGTTTTGCAGCGTCGATCAGACAGTTTCGGATTGACAAGGCCGGAAATGTCAGTTGTTTTAGCATATAGCAAGATATTGTTGAAAGAGGAATTACTTAATTCAGGGTTGCCAGAAGAACAGTGTATGCTAGTTATGTTAGAAAAGGCTTTTCCTAGATGTCTTACTGAGCGTTATGCTAAATACATGCGAAGACATCAATTGAAAAGGGAAATTATTTGTACTCAATTAAGTAATATTGTTGTTGATGATGTAGGGATTAACTTTATTCATCGTTTGCAAGATGAGACTGGTAGTTCAAGTGTTGAAATAGTTAAATCGTATTTAGTGTCTAAAGAAGTATTTAATATCAATGTATTACGTGACGAGATCTATAATTTACCATCTAGTATTGATAATAAAATAAAATATTCAATGCTTTTAGAGTTAAATAGATTAATAAGACGAGCATCTAGATGGTTTTTGAAGAACAGACGTTCAGGACTTGATATTGAAAATACAATTGAATTGTTTAGGGTGCATGTGGAAACAGTTTCTGGGGAGATTTTCAATATTATCAAACGTCTATCGATAACTCAGGCACAAACAGCCTATGACAAGTATATAAATGCTGGAATTGATCCCAAGCTTGCACTAAATATTTCGTCTATGCCGTTTATGTTTTCAGCTCTTGATGTAGTTGAAGCTGCCACCAGTAGTGATTTAGAGATTGTAGATGTAGCCAATGTTTATTATATTCTTGGAAAACAGCTGAAACTTGATTGGTTTAGAGAAATGATTAAACAGCAAGGAATTAATAGTCATTGGGACTCGCTAGCAAGAGCAGCTTTTCGTGATGATGTTGATAAGCAACAACGTAATTTAACTGTCCTGATAATGCAATCAAATATGGAAAATAAAGATCTTGAGTTTGATAAAGTAGTTAGTAGTTGGATTTCCTCAAATAAAGAATTATTTGATAGGTGGGAGCATTTTGTTCAGGAACTTAATACCAGCAAACCTGATTTCACGATGTTTGCTGTTGCGTTAAGAGAGTTGCTAGATTTATCTCAGACGATATCATACTCTTCTAGAAATACTTAGCGTTTACTTGATTTGCTAACTTTGAGGTTACAAAGGTATTAGTTATATTCGTAACAAGTTAGTTCAAGAAGCATTATTATATGCGAACTGGAGATATAGTTAATCAGCATAGAGACTGTTATTTATAGCTTTATAGAAGGTGAGATAACAGATTGAAGTTATGAAACTCTTTTGTTAAGATTATCTTTGTTGGTATATAATTTATATAGACCTACCATTAAATGGAAGGCAGTTCTTGTTAGATATGTTAATATGAAGCATATTGAAAATTGGCAGTAAAAAGAATCAGACTTAAACGAGGCCATCAATGTTCCTAATTTCTAGGGACTGCTTAGTTTTCTTGTGATATAGAGTCAATTGCTGAATAGAGAGTTGGTGGCTCATGATGCTTTGATAAGTGAATGAGTTATAACACCAATTAAATACATCGAATCCCCAAGTTCTGTTAGTGGGGAGTGTCAGTGGTTTGTAGAAAAATGGAATTTCAATTGAATACAAAATTATATCAAAATATTATTAAACCGTTGTTGTTTTGTCTACCTCCAGAGACTGCACATAAATATGCTATGGAAGTTTTGAAGTATAGGTATAAATTTATCGATACTCCAAAGCCTGACACTATTGTTAAAGGCTTGCCTGTTGCAAATAAAGTTGGTATTGCTGCAGGTTTTGATAAAGATGGGGAATATATTGATACTTTGGCAAAACTTGGATTTGGATACATAGAGGTTGGGACTGTAACACCTCTACCGCAACCGGGTAATAAGAAACCTAGGCTACACAGATTTGCAGATAGTGAATCATTAGTGAACAGTATGGGATTTAACAATAGTGGTGTTGATGTTCTAATTAAAAATATTAGAGCTTCAAGATATACAGGCACTCTTGGAGTAAATGTTGGGAAGAATTTTAATACACCACTACATAAAGCTGTAGATGACTATATTACCTGCATAGAGAGGGTATATGAATATGCCAGCTATATTGTTGTAAATATATCATCACCAAATACAAAAGATTTACGAGAATTACAAAATGGTAAGTATTTTCGGCCACTCATTGATGATCTGAAAACATTGATGCTTAGTTTAGATGAAGAGCATAACCGACACGTTCCATTGTTCATAAAGATCTCTCCAGATGAAGAGCTTGATGTTGTTCAGGGTATAATTGAGGTTCTTTGTGAATTTGATGTCGAGGGCATAATTATAGCAAACACAACAATTTCTAAAGATGTTAAAAATTCTATTGGTGCAAAAGGGATTGCTGGCGGGGTTAGCGGCTCGCCACTAAAAGAAAGCTCTAGAAAGTCCTTGAGACTAGCTAAGCAGTTGTCTGGAGATAAGTTGTGTGTAATTAGTGTTGGAGGAATAGATTCAGCTGAAGAGGCACAATATCGCTTAAGTCTTGGCGCAGATTTAATTCAATTATATACAGGGTTAATTTATAAAGGACCGCAGTTATTGAAAGATATTTTAGCAAACAAGGAATCCAGTGGGCTAACTGGGGTGGAAAAAATTGCCTCCTTAGAGCTTTCAGTCTGAAAATATTAAAAAACATACGACATTCCTTCTATAGAGCTAGAAAAATAAATCTAAAAGTAAGAGAATACCGATATATTTATTTTTTTAGGAAAGTTTGTGAGTCAACAAACATGGCAGGTGGTTGCAGTAAATGATGTAGTTATTCGTTTTGCAGGCGATTCTGGTGATGGTATTCAGAGTATTGGTGGGCAAATGGGCAATGCCTCTTCTCTCTCTGGAAATGAAATTCGTTCATATTCTGATTTTCCTGCAGAAATTAAAGCGCCAGCAGGGACTACAGCAGGCGTATCTGGATATCAACTCAGTATTTCAAGTAAAACTATATTTGCAGTCGGTGATGTTATTGATGTTTTAGTTGCACTGAATCCTGCAGCACTAAAAGTATCAATATCAGATCTTAAGCCTAATGGTTTATTGATAATTGATTCTGACAAATTCACTAATAAAGATTTTGTTAAAGCTGGTTATGAATCTGATCCAACAGTAGAGTTAGATTCATCTTATACCTTAATCAGTATTCCAATGACAAAATTGACAGTTGAAGGGGTCAAAGAATTTAAGATTTCTCACTCAAGTGCAAAAAGATGTAAAAATATGTTTGCTCTTGGTGTCATATTAGCAATACATGATAAGCCAATGACCAGCATCACTGGGTGGATATTAAGTAAGTTCAAAGATGATGCAATAGTTTCTGCAAATATTGCTGCATTGAAAAAGGGTTATAATTATGCTGAAGTAAGTGAAATTCTGCCAATTAAATATAGCGTTCCTATAGCCAATCTTTCCCCTGGGTCCTATACACAAATAACTGGAAATAAAGCATTAATGTTAGCAACTCTAGCAATAAGTGATGCTTTTGAAAACAAAGTTGTTGTTGCAGGTTATCCAATTACACCCGCATCAGAGGTTCTACAGCTCTTGATTCCATACGCTAACCGTGACTTTGTTGCGTGTCAAATGGAAGATGAAATTGCAGCAGTATCAACTGCTTTGGGAGCCAGTTATGCTGGTGGTCTTGGGATTACTATTACTAGTGGACCAGGATTAGATTTAATGCAAGAGGTAATTGGGTTAGCAATAGCTGCAGAATTACCATTAGTAATTGTTGATGTGCAACGGTCTGGACCATCAACAGGCATGCCAACTAAAACAGAACAGACGGATTTATTAGCTGCTATATATGGTCGGCATGGGGAAAGTGAAATACCTGTTCTAGCACCTAGAACACCAGGTGAGTGTTATGATGTAATGTTAGAAGCAGCTCAAATAGCAATTAATTGCATGACGCCGGTGATTGTTCTCAGTGAGGCAGTCTTAGCGAATGGTTCATCTCCATTAAATTTAGATAAATTACCAAAATTTGACTTAAAGATACCTAGACTAAATGGTGCAAGAAACTCTACAACTTATGCTCCAGATTGGTTATACCCAGGAAGGGTAAATAGTTATAGAACTATTGGTGGATTAGAGAAAGACTATGATAGCAATTATATTAGTTATGATTGTCATAATCATGAGTTGATGACGCAAACCAGGCAAAATAAATTACAATCAGTTACTAAGTTATATGAAAATTGTAACTATGAAAGCAAAGCTAAGGTTGCAATAATAAGTTGGGGGGCAACTTATGGACAAGTACAAAGTGCCTGTGAGCATTTAGAGTTGTATAAACTGATTTTCGAGCATATTTCGTTGAAGAATGTACACCCTATTTCAAATGAAATAATCCAACATCTTTCTACTAAAGATAAAATAATTGTTGTAGAGCAGAATAATGGACAGTTATTCACTTTATTATCAAGTAAATTATCTATGAAAAATATGGTTAAAATTAATAGTGTTACAGGCGAGCCATTTAAAATAAATTCTCTATTTTTAAGGCTTAAATCTGTTCTAAATGAAGTTGATAATGCGGTGTTAGAAGAATGTTAACAAAAAAAGATTTTGAATCAAAAAATGAAGTTCGCTGGTGTCCAGGATGTGGTGACCATGCAGTCTTAACAACCTTGCAAAAAACATTGCCAGAGCTCGGTGTAGATAAAGATAATACTTTGATTGTTGCTGGAATTGGTTGTTCAAGTAGATTACCATTTTATATTGATGTGAATGGATTTCATACCGTGCATGGTAGAGCATTTCCTATTGCAACAGGTGCTATATTAGCAAGGCCTGAACTTACAACATGGGTTGTAACTGGAGATGGAGATGGATTTAGTATTGGCTTATCGCATTTAATTCATTTGTTACGACGCAATGTAAACGTTAAAGTATTGATGTTAAACAACAGAATATATGGTTTAACTAAAGGACAATACTCACCAACTTCTAAAATGGGACAGCTCTCTAGAACAAGTAATAATGGCGTCGAAGATAAGGAATTAAATCCAATTGAAATGGCATTAACTGCAGGAGCAACATTTGTTGCTAGAGCAATTGATACAGAAGCAAAATCTTTGAAAGAAATTATTACTAAAGCAAATAAACATAAGGGTGCAGCATTTATTGAAATACTACAGAATTGTAATGTATATAATGATGGAGTATTTGCACAGATAAAAGATAAAAAAAATCAAGCTAATTCTATCTTAAGAGTAGAAGAAGGTAAGCCCTTAATATATGGGGTAGAACAGGAAAAAGGATTAGTTTTTAACCAGGAGACATTTTCAATAGAGACTGGTCATGCTCAAGATAGTATTAATTACCGTAATACTAAAGACGATTTTTTAGCTAAAGCGATTGCTAAGTTAGATTACCCAGATTTCCCTGTAGCTATAGGTGTTTTTAAGAATACGATTACGAAAATTTTTAATGAAGAGAGCAAAGAACAGGAAAGTGAGGCATTACTCGCAAAAGCTCTAGATAAGCAGATGACCTGGAAAGTATAGATTGTTATGGATTACATACGGTGCGTGCTTTTCAAATTTATTGTTGAGCCTTCATGTAAATAAGTCTTGTAAACTTATAGAGATGTATCTGATAACAGTCTTTGCTTGAAAGAAAACATCGGCGTTTTGTCTTATCTATATACACTAATTATAATTCTCAAAAAAGCAGACTATTTTAACGTTCATGACAACCCCCTTAAGATTAACGCACATATTAGTAAAGGTGATATGTGGTGCACGGTAAAATAAGATATGGCTATCTCAGTCGCGTTTAATCTTTTCATTTAATTATTAACAAAATAAAAACATATAAGTTAATGTGAAAATTAACTTTTAATTTTGATGTGGGCGCTTAAAGCTGATTAAATGGTCACAATTTTTACATGCATAATAACAAAAAGTCTAGGAGTTTATAATGTCAGATGATGAGCAATGTAAAGAATTTGTTAAATCAATACAAGAAAATAATAATATAGTCTTTACTGAAGGTTTGAAATGTTTATCTATATTTACAGGGTATATTCCCAAAGATGTTGCCCAAGGAATAGTAGCAGCCATTGAATATGATAGAGGGGCTATGTTATTCCGGATCTTAGGTAGAGCTCAGCCACCATTAAGCTGTCTTGTTTTTGGCAAATCATTAATACAACATTGTATAGATTATTATGCTTTTGCTTGTCTTGATCTTTTATTAAATAGTAGTTTCACTAGATTAAAAAGTGCAGTAGATTATCATAGAAAACTCCCTGCTAGGTTTGGAGATAAAGAAATAGAACTAAAGCAGATGCTAGATGGTTTGAGAGCTATAGAAAGGAGTTATAACGACAAACAATTATCTATTGCAGCAGCAGCCAGGGAAAAAGAAGAGCAACTTGTGATGGGCCAAAATCAAAAAGGATATTGGGATGCAATAGAGGGACATAATAAGGTGAATTTTATGGCTTATTATGCCATGGATGGCTGCGGGGTGGCTCCAAGTACCAAAGGAAAAATTTTTTTAAAAACATCTCCATTAGAACTGTCCTTAAAAGTTTTAAATCATGATGCCTTTCACCATATTATGAAAAATTTAGGTTCACAAATAAATCTGCTTTCTTTGAAAATAGATGGAGTGGGGGTAATAGAGTTTCTTAAAAAGATGAATGAAAATAATAATTATATATTTAACATGTTATTGTTTGTGTTACATCATGAACCAAAGTTTGTTCATGACCTTATGTTTACAGTAGATGATTTTATTCAATACGGTATTGTGAGACAGGATTTACCAAAAGTATTTGAGGAAGGGTTGCCTAAATTCTTAGAATATGCAAATGTTGATGGTCAACAAAACATGATAGGTTGCTCAGTAAAAACACATAATTTTTCAGCATTTATAATATTAATAGCAAATTTTGATATTGCTAGTATTAAACCAAATGGTTGCTCATTACTGAATCATATTACCACTAGTGGAACTGTGGAAATGTTGAATTATTTGCTTTCAGTAAACCCAGGCTTACTTCTAGAGGAATTTTCAGGGGGAAACATCATAAGCCATTTGCAAGCGATAGTATGTGAGCCTGAGAGAAGGGATATTGCCAATAAAATGCTGAAAATAGTTGAGCCTATATATGCCGGACTTATTACTAGAAATTTACAGAGTAGGATGGCACTAACACAAAATACAGACTGCTTGGTAATGAGCTATGCAAGTACCTTGGCTAGTGATAAAGGAAGTAGTAGCAATAGTTATTCTGTCATGCAACCAGTGAAAAGTAGTGTGGACCGTAAACCTAAAGCTAAAAAAAGAGACAAAGCAAAGGTCCATAAATCTACAGCTAATAATCTATGATTTATTATATTTAGTATATTATTTTTAGGTATTGTAGTAATGATTTAACCAGCAATACCTAAACCCTTAATATTTTGATTGATATTTTATATGATGATGGTAGGTTTGGATAGACAAGTAAAATAAATTTATAAAATGTAGCTCTTATAAAACTGTCCCACTTATAAAACCATTATTGTCAGTAGTTATAGGTGTTGGATTCTTCTCTTATCCTTTTAATATAATGATGTGAAAACAGTTGTTTTTGGTATCCTTATAAAGGAAATATTAATTTTAGGTGGAGATTTTATTTCTATATATTGAATCCTAATAATATTTTCTGGATTTTTAACAGCATTATTTACTGGAATATTCAATCTGATCAGTTTTAAATGGTTAAAAGGCTATGAGTCTAATTGGTTTTTAGATTTATCTGTGGCTCCAATGATGATAGCTAAGTTTAAAGATATTCCAATTAAGTTATATCATTTAATATTATTATTTTTTATAAGAACGATAATCCTGATACCATTAATTGCTTTGATAATTGAAATGTTACAATACTTTAAAGTGTTTTAGTCACGCACAGGCTAATTTACAGCTTGTTATCTTATAGAAATATTTCTAGATTAGTGTGTTTTATGCAGTGAATTATGTTTTTTACCATTTTTCTTATTATGTTGTTTGGATTTAATATTTTGTCGACCTTGGTACTTGGAGTTAGGGCGAGAAATTTCACCATGTAAAAGGTGTTTTTTTATGAAACTTTTATTGGGTGTCCCCATAAAACATCTTGATACGTAAGGAAATTCATCGGTTACAACATATTGATAAATTCCTTTAGGGTACTCACCTGTGGGTTTATTTATACCATTGCACTCATCTAGATCGCCAAGGCCTTTTTGGTAAATATGATCTTCAATAAAAGTTCCGTCGTATTTACCTGTAGGGCTGTCATTAGGACGTTGTCCCTTTTTTAATATGTAGCTAGGTTTAAGTGAAAAATTTGAATAAGCATATATTGGAAATCCATCTGCGGCATAACCAACTAGCTTAGGATTCACTTTATTTGTAATGCTATTTATTAATCCGATTGGTGCACCATCGTAGTGGTAGGAGCCATTCGGTTGCACATGAGCATTGTTGCTATCAATACCTAAGCCCTTGGGAAAAGCTTCATATCTCCAGTCTGAATTAGTATCATTATTCCAAAATCCTGCGGTTACAGGATCAAAAATAACACTATTGATTGCTATCCCGAAGGTATAGATACCCAAGGGGGTTAGTGAGCTATTTTTATTTGGGTGATACGGCATGGTATATGAATATGTTTGAGATTTGATTGCATTTGGGTTGCCTCTATTAGGAAATACTCCATGTTCATGATTAGGAAGACCATTAGCTGTTATATAGCGATATTGGTTATCTATGCCTCTCTGAATACTTGCTCTCACCTGCCTGAGCTTCAGATGTAGGAATAAATAATAATACGAAAAATAGAGATGTGATAGCCAAAGAATTTAATAATGCTATTTTCAGGGAGATAATATTATTGGCTGCTCTTTTTGACATAATGAATTCACCTAAAAAAGAAAGAGACCAATATCACAGCGCTCTTATTTTGCGTGATGAGGCAGAAATTAATCACAACTTGGTGAATTCCAAAGATGAGGAGGAGCCTGGTGTTTTTTAAAAACCAAAAAATGTTTGTTATAACTTGCTGTTGTGGGCAAAATGTTAACCAAGTTGTGTAAAACCTGTGAGAAGATTTACCTTCCACAGGTTTTGCATCGACTTTTTAATATGCTGAGAAGCATTATCCACACACTTGGCTAGGGATATAGGGTGACAGCATCCACCAAAATATTAAATGTTTAATATGTTTACACAAAAGGAAATTAACAATGTCTATTAAATATATATCTAAATGCTTGTGCACTACAGCTCTTGCCATGTCCTTGGTTGGCTGCGCGGCCACCCAGACGATGATTAGCAAAAAAGATCTAAATGTCCAAACAAAAATGTCAGAAACTATATTCCTAGAACCAGTCAGGCCCGACAAAAAAATAGCTTTTGTGCAAGTTAAAAATACTTCAGACAAACCAGAGTTAGATATCAACGACCAAGTGGTTGCAGCTATTGCAAGCAAAGGTTACACAATTGTAAAAGATCCAGATAAAGCTAACTACTTAATACAAGCTAACATCCTTAAAGTTGGTAATATTGACTTAGGAGACGCTGGCACAGAATTAGATCAAGGTTATGGCGCTGCAATTAGTGAGCTTTAGCTGGAGGCATGGTTGGCTCGCTATCTAGCAACAACTCAAACTCCATCATAGCTGGTGGGTTAATTGGTGCAGGGCTGTCCACACTCGGGGATGCGCTGGTAAAAGATGTAACCTTTAGCATCTTAACAGATATACAAATATCTGAGAGAGCTCAAGGTTTGGCAATCACTCAAAATACAAACTCAACCCTTAAGCAAGGAACAAGTGGTAACGTTATCGTAAAATCTACTGAAACTACAAGTTGGAAAAAATATCAAACCAGAATTCTCAGCACTGCCAATAAAGCTAACCTTAAATTTAAAGATGCTGAGCCTAAATTAATAGAAGGGTTGCTAAGGTCTATATCTGGGTTGGTTTAGAGATTTTAAAAGTTCCAATGTCGGGTATGGGCGCACCACCTATTAATCCCAAACTACCCTTAACTATTTAACTTGTCAATAAAAAGGCCCATAAAATGGGCCTTTTATTATTCGTTATAGAATTGGTTAAGTTAATATTTATGCAAAACGTGGTGCTACATACTTCGGTA